>NZ_CBDKZX010000003.1:0-159825 GCF_965301105.1 Kluyvera sp. | reverse complement strand
CAATCAGCCTGTCTGTTCGTGCGAAAGACGAAGCTGACGAGAAAGATGCAATCGCTACTGTTAACAACAAACAGGAAGACGGCAACTTCTCCAACGCTATGGCTGAAGCATTCAAAGCAGCTAAAGGCGAGTAATCTTGCTCATTCGGGTTTAACAACCTGAATTGTGATGAGTTTACTTGACAGATTGCAGGTTTCGGCCTGTAATCTAGCACAAAGGGCGGCTACGGCCGCCCTTGTTTAATAAGCTGTTAGCTAATTTTCCTTGAAAGGAAACCGGAGGAATCATGACCAAGTCAGAATTGATTGAAAGACTTGCCAGCCAGCAATCTCATATCCCTGCCAAAGCAGTGGAAGATGCGGTAAAAGAGATGCTGGAGCATATGGCCTCAACCCTGGCCCAGGGCGAGCGCATTGAAATCCGCGGTTTCGGCAGCTTCTCTCTGCACTATCGAGCACCACGTACCGGGCGTAACCCGAAAACTGGCGACAAAGTGGAACTGGAAGGCAAATATGTGCCGCACTTCAAGCCGGGTAAAGAACTGCGCGACCGCGCCAATATTTACGATTGAGTTTTGACCGCTAACCGGCGGTAACTTGGTTGAGAGAAAAGCACCTGCGGGTGCTTTTTTCGTTTTTAGATGCCCACTCTGGAATCACTCTCGCGTTTTTTTCGCAATGCCTGCACGCAACGAATATTCATCTGACACCACCACGCAAGTTTGAAAAACCGCTCACGACAATCGTTTTATCCTACGCGACACTCCTGATAACAAGGAGGTGTCAATGCGTTTACCGCAGCTGGCTGGCTATGTGCTGGCTGGAATCTTACCGCTGAGTGTGCTGCCAGAACTGCCCGCGCTTTGGTGTATTAAGCTTGCCATTGTCGCGCTGATTATTCTCAGCGCGTGTGGACGGTTGGGGCGCTCCGCTTCGTTGGTGGGGCTTATGTTCTGTTGGGGCGTTCTGGCAGCGTGGCAGGTGCAGTGGCCTGCACTGACGCTGCCGGGAAAAAATCGTCAGGTTGAGTTGACGATAACGCAGACTGACGGACAAACGACACATCAGGGCATGATTACCCGGCTGGAAGGTCAGCGCCTGTTCCCCGGCACCGCGATTACCCTCTACGGTAGCTATCTGCCGCAGCCGCCGTGCGTCGGGCAGCGTTGGCGGATGACGATTCGTGCGCGCGCCGTTCACGGGCAGCTAAACTCAGGGGGCTTCGATTCCCAGCGTTACGCGTTTTCACAACACCGTGCTTTGACGGGGCGAGCGATCGCTGCGGAATTGTTGCACAATACCTGTAGCCTCCGCGCTCGCTACCTGACATCGCTGCAAACAACCCTCGCGGCCTATCCCTGGCGTGACGTCATGCTGGCGCTTGGAATGGGGGAGAGGCTCTCGGTGGCGCCGGAGATTAAATCGCTAATGCAGCAAACCGGGACTTCACACCTGATGGCGATTTCCGGGCTGCATATTGCGCTTGGCGCTTCACTGGGCTGGCTGTTGGTGCGCGCCGTGCAGTTTTTCCTTCCCGTCTGGCTGATTAACTGGCGTTTGCCGCTCCTGGTGTCACTGGCGAGTGGATTTGCTTACGCGGCGCTGACGGGAATGCAGCCGCCCGCGATGCGCACGGTGGTGGCAGCCGCCGTCTGCTGTCTGCTCCGCTTACAAGCCAGGCGCTGGGCTGGCTGGGAAGTGTGGCTTTGCTGTCTGGCAACCATCCTGTTTCTCGACCCACTGGCGGTGCTGTCCGATAGTCTGTGGTTGTCGGCAGTTGCGGTTGGCGCGCTCATTTTCTGGTATCAGTGGCTACCGTTGCCCGCGTGGGAATATCCACGATGGCTTCGCCCGCTCGCGAGCCTGATCCATCTTCAGCTTGGCTTGATGCTACTGTTAACACCGCTGCAAATCATGTTGTTTCACGGTATCAGCCTCACCTCGCTGTTGGCGAATCTGGTTGCGGTGCCGGTGGTGACATTTATGGCTGTTCCGTTGATTTTGTTGGCGATGTTCCTGCATCTGTGCGGCCCAATGTCGCTGGAAACAATGGCATGGTACGGCGCCGACCGGGTGATGGCGCTGGTGTTTGCTTACTTACGCCTGCTGCCAACCGGATGGTGGTACATTGGCAGCGCATGGCTGGGGCTTTCGCTGCTGCCGTGGGGAGCGTTGATTCTCTGGCGCTTGCATGGCTGGTTGCGCTTTCCGGCGCTTTGGTTGTCGTTAAGCATACTGCTGGCCTTCCCACTGTGGCGTAAAACGCCTGAAAATCAGTGGCAGGTTACCATGCTTGATGTCGGGCAGGGGTTAGCGATGGTTATTTCGCGAGGGGGTAAAGCGTTGCTCTACGATACCGGGCTAGCCTGGCCGGGGGGTGACAGTGGTGAACAGCTGATTGCGCCATGGTTACGCTGGCACGGACTTACGCCTCAGGGCATTATTCTGAGCCACGATCATCTGGATCATCGCGGCGGTCTGCGTTCGCTACAGCAAACTTGGCCGGAGATGTGGGTCAGAAGTCCTCTGGGCTGGGCCGGTCATCAACCCTGCGCGCGCGGGGAATCCTGGCAGTGGCAGGGGTTAACCTTTCGTGCGCTCTGGCCGCTGCCGGGGAAGGCTCAGAAGGGCAATAACGGCTCCTGTGTCGTGAGGGTTGATGATGGCAAAAACAGTATCCTGCTGACGGGAGATATTGAATTATCGGCAGAAATGGCCATGATTAGCCGTTTCTGGCGACCATTTGCGTCTACAATTATCCAGGTCCCACATCACGGTAGCTCGACGTCCTCGGGGATGGCGCTGATTCAACGGGTGGGCGGTGCAGCCGCACTGGCTTCCGCATCCCGCTATAACGCATGGCACATGCCTTCAGCAAAGGTCAGGACGCGCTATCTTCAACGGCAGTATGCCTGGTTCGATACACCGCATCAGGGGCAAATTACACTCACTTTTAGTGCCAATGGCTGGAAGATTGAAGGCTTACGAGATCAACTTTTACCTCGTTGGTATCATCAGTGGTTTGGCGAGGCTCGCGATAACGGGTAGAATATGCGGCTATTTCAACACAAGCTGGTTTTTTGAATGCAGAACGACAAAGATCTCTCCACGTGGCAGACCTTCCGCCGACTCTGGCCAACTATTGCGCCGTTTAAAGCAGGGCTGATCGTGGCGGGCGTGGCGTTAATCCTTAACGCAGCCAGCGATACCTTTATGCTATCGCTTCTTAAACCGTTACTGGATGATGGTTTTGGTAAAACAGACCGCTCAGTGCTGCTGTGGATGCCGCTGGTCGTGATTGGCCTGATGATCCTGCGTGGGATCACAAGCTATATCTCTAGCTACTGTATTTCCTGGGTTTCCGGCAAGGTCGTGATGACCATGCGTCGTCGGCTGTTCAGCCACATGATGGGGATGCCGGTCTCCTTCTTCGATAAGCAGTCCACCGGGACGCTGCTGTCGCGCATCACCTATGACTCTGAGCAGGTGGCATCGTCCTCTTCCAGCGCGTTGATTACCGTGGTGCGTGAAGGGGCTTCCATCATCGGCCTGTTCATCATGATGTTTTACTACAGCTGGCAGCTGTCGGTGATTCTGATTGTGCTGGCGCCTATCGTGTCGATGGCGATCCGCGTGGTGTCTAAACGATTCCGTAGCATCAGTAAAAACATGCAGAACACCATGGGGCAGGTGACCACCAGCGCGGAACAGATGCTAAAAGGGCATAAAGAAGTGCTGATGTTCGGTGGCCAGGAAGTGGAAACTAAGCGTTTTGATAAGGTCAGCAACAAGATGCGTCTGCAGGGGATGAAGCTGGTCTCCGCGTCGTCTATCTCTGACCCAATCATCCAGCTGATTGCCTCTCTGGCGCTGGCATTTGTCTTGTATGCCGCCAGCTTCCCAAGCGTCATGGAAACGTTGACTGCCGGTACCATTACCGTGGTCTTCTCGTCCATGATTGCGTTGATGCGTCCGCTGAAATCGTTAACTAACGTCAACGCGCAGTTCCAGCGCGGGATGGCAGCCTGTCAGACACTGTTTGCCATTCTGGATAGCGAGCAGGAAAAAGACGAAGGTAAACTGGATATCGAACGTGCCAAAGGCAGCGTTGAATTCCGTAACGTTACCTTCACCTATCCTGGCCGCGAAACCCCGGCGCTGCAAAATATCAACCTGTCGATTCCGGAAGGGAAAACGGTGGCGTTGGTGGGGCGCTCCGGTTCGGGTAAATCCACTATCGCCAGCCTGCTGACCCGCTTCTACGATATCGATGAAGGCGAAATCCTGCTCGACGGGCATGACCTGCGCGAGTACAAGCTGGCATCGCTGCGTAATCAGGTCGCACTGGTTTCGCAGAACGTGCATCTGTTTAACGACACGGTAGCCAACAACATCGCCTATGCGCGCACCGACGAGTTCAGCCGCGAGCAGGTTGAAGAGGCGGCGCGGATGGCCTACGCGATGGACTTCATCAACAAAATGGATAACGGTCTCGATACGGTAATCGGCGAAAATGGCGTTCTGCTTTCCGGCGGCCAGCGCCAGCGTATTGCCATCGCCCGCGCGCTGCTGCGTAACAGCCCAATCCTGATTCTGGATGAAGCGACCTCGGCGCTGGATACCGAATCTGAACGTGCAATTCAGGCGGCGCTGGACGAACTGCAGAAAAACCGCACCTCGCTGGTGATTGCTCACCGTCTGTCCACTATCGAGCAGGCTGACGAAATCATTGTGGTCGAAGACGGACGTATCGTTGAGCGCGGCAGCCATCGCGATCTGCTCGAACAGCGCGGCGTCTACGCACAGCTGCATAAAATGCAGTTTGGCGAATGATAGCGAAGATCTGGTCCGGCGAATCGCCGCTGTGGCGGCTGCTGCTGCCGCTCTCCTGGCTGTACGGCCTGGTGAGCGGCGTGATTCGCCTGTGTTATCAACTCGGCCTGAAGAAGTCCTGGCGTGCGCCATGCCCGGTTGTGGTTGTGGGTAACCTGACGGCGGGCGGGAATGGTAAAACGCCAGTGGTTATCTGGCTGGTGGAACAGCTTCAGCGTCAGGGAGTACGCGTTGGCGTGGTCTCTCGTGGCTACGGTGGCAAAGCGGACAGCTATCCTCTGCTGCTGAATACCGATACCACTACCGCGCAGGCCGGAGATGAACCTGTGCTGATTTATCAGCGCACCGGCGCGCCCGTGGCGGTTTCGCCGGTGCGGGTTGATGCGGTGAAAGCGCTTCTGGCGGCTCACGATCTTCAAATGATCGTCACCGATGACGGTTTGCAGCACTACCGGCTGGCACGCGATAAAGAGATCGTGGTGATCGACGGTGTGCGCCGCTTTGGCAATGGCTGGTGGTTACCGGCTGGCCCGATGCGTGAACGCGCTTCACGTCTGGATACGGTCGATGCGCGGATCGTCAACGGTGGCGAAGCGCTGCCGGGCGAAATTCCGATGACGTTACGTCCCGGCGATGCCGTCAATCTGCTGACTGGTGAGCGGCAGCCTGTTTCCACACTACAAAACGTGGTGGCGATGGCCGGCATTGGTCATCCGCCGCGTTTTTTTGCCACCCTGAATGATTGCGGCCTGCAACCGGTACGAACGGTGGCGCTGGCCGATCACCAGGCGCTGAGTGAAGCGGATGTGCAGGCGCTGGTCGCGCCAGGACAGATGCTGATCATGACCGAAAAAGATGCGGTGAAATGTCGCCGCTTCGCGCAGAAAAACTGGTGGTATCTGCCGGTGGACGCCGTGCTTTCCGGCGATCGCGCGCAGACGCTGCTGCAGGAATTGATTACCCTCGCACGGCGCTAAACCGCGTCGGCGAAAGCAGGGGAACGGCATGGCAGAACTGCAACTCACCCTTCGCGCCGCGCGGCATCTGCATCTGGCGGCACAGGGCCTTCTTACCCGTCCACGTCGTCAGCCTCAGACGACGGATATTCTCCGTACCATTCAGCAAATGTCTTTGCTGCAAATCGACACCATTAACGTGGTGGCCCGTAGCCCGTATCTGGTGCTCTTCAGCCGTCTTGGCGCCTATCCTTCATCGTGGCTCGATGAAGCGCTCGCGCGCGGCGAGCTGATGGAGTACTGGGCGCATGAAGCGTGTTTCCTGCCGCGCAGCGATTTTGCGCTGGTGCGCCATCGTATGCTGGCGCCGCATAACATGGGCTGGAAGTATCACCAAAGCTGGATGGATGAGCACGCCGCCGAGATTGCGGCTCTGAAAGCGCATATCGCTGAGAATGGCCCGGTGCGCTCCGCCGATTTTGCACACCCGCGTAAGGGGCAGAGCGGCTGGTGGGAGTGGAAACCGCACAAGCGACACCTTGAGGGGCTGTTTACCGCAGGCGAAGTTATGGTGGTCGAGCGGCGAAACTTCCATCGCGTATACGATCTGACGGAGCGCGTCATGCCGCAGTGGGACGATCGCCGGGACGCGCTTGCGCAACCGCAGGCCGAAGCCCTGATGCTGGAAAACAGCGCTCGCAGCCTGGGCATTTTTCGTCCTCAGTGGCTGGCGGACTATTATCGATTGCGCCAGCCGGATCTCCGCACGCTGCTGGCGCAGTGGCAGGAGCAGGAACAGGTGGTACTGGTAAACGTTGAACAGCTTGGCGAGATGTGGGTACATCACAGCTTACAACCCGAGCTGGCGCGGGCGGCGGAAGGTAAACTCAATGCGACCCACAGTGCGGTGTTATCACCTTTCGATCCGGTCGTCTGGGATCGTAAACGCGCCGAACAGTTTTTCAATTTTACCTATCGGCTGGAGTGCTACACGCCCGCGCCGAAACGGCAGTACGGCTATTTTGTCCTGCCGTTGCTGCACCGTGGTGAGTTAGTTGGCCGCATGGATAGCAAAATGCACCGTAGCGACGGCGTGCTGGAAATTTTCGCACTGTATCTGGAAGAGGGCGTGCGGGTCAGCCAGCATCTGGAAAAAGGTCTGATGCAGGCCATCAACGATTTTGCCCGCTGGCAGGGGGCGACGCGTGTGACCCTCGGCGCGGTGGCGGAAAAACTCTTTCTCCATCAACGACACGGTTGGGAGATTGACGCCGACCGGTAGCGCTCTATGATATGCTGCACTGGTTTTCGATACGGCCCATCAGGAGGAACCATGGATCACCGTCTACTAGAAATTATTGCCTGCCCGGTTTGCAACGGCAAACTCTATTACAGCCAGGACAAGCAAGAACTGATTTGCAAACTTGATAATCTGGCGTTTCCCCTGCGTGACGGTATCCCCGTATTGCTGGAAAACGAAGCCCGCGTTTTAGCCGCTGAAGAGAACAGACCATGAGTTTCGTTGTGATTATTCCGGCGCGTTTCGCCTCTACGCGCCTGCCGGGTAAGCCGTTACAGGACATCAACGGTAAACCGATGATTGTGCACGTGCTGGAACGCGCACGTGAATCTGGCGCTGAGCGTATTATTGTTGCGACCGATCATGCCGAAGTCGCGAAAGCCGTTGAAGCGGCGGGCGGTGAAGTGTGCATGACCCGTGCCGATCACCAGTCTGGTACCGAACGTCTGGCGGAAGTGGTGGAAAAATGCGCCTTAAGCGATGACACCGTTATCGTTAACGTGCAGGGCGACGAGCCGATGATTCCGGCGGTCATTATCCGCCAGGTGGCGGAAAACCTGGCCGCGAGCCAATCCGGTATGGCGACCCTCGCAGTACCGATTCACGATGCGGAAGAAGCGTTTAACCCCAATGCGGTAAAAGTGGTTATGGATAAAGACGGCTACGCGCTGTATTTCTCCCGTGCGACCATTCCGTGGGATCGTGACCGCTTCGCCAAAAGCCGCGAAGAAATTGGCGACACCCTGCTGCGCCACATCGGTATCTATGGCTACCGTGCCGGCTTTATTCGCCGCTATGTTAACTGGGCGCCAAGTCCGCTGGAGCATATTGAGATGCTCGAGCAGCTGCGAGTGCTGTGGTACGGCGAAAAAATTCACGTTGCCGTCGCCAAAGAAGTGCCGGGAACGGGGGTTGATACGCCGGAAGATCTGGCCCGCGTCCGCGCCGAACTGAAGTAATCCTGCCGCCCCCTGCTTCTCAGGGGGCGGCTTCCTGCCGGGTATTTCTGACTTTCTGTTTCAATTTTGATCTTGTCTGGTGAAATTCACTTTTCATATGCTCATTATGAAAGCAATGGCTTTTATGGGGGTAATCGGATATGGAACAGCTACGGGTAGAACTCAGCCATCTTTTGGGTGAATCGCTCAGCCGCGTAGAGTGCATCAACGAGCAAACGGATACCGCGTTGTGGTCGTTGTATGATGCCGAAGGCAATGCCATGCCGCTGCTGGCGCGCAGCTTTACGTCCCCCGGCCTGGCTCGCCAGCTGGCATGGAAATTCTCAACGCTGGCGCGTCACGGCACCGTGCGGATGCCGGTAGTGTATGGCGTGATGACCCACGAAGAGCACCCTGGGCCGGATGTCTTGCTGCTGGAGCGACTGCGGGGAGTTCCTGCTGAAGCGCCCACCCGTAATCAGCAACGCTGGGACGCGTTAAAAGATCAGATTGTCGAAGCGCTGCTGGCGTGGCATCGGGTAGACAGTGCGGGTTGCGTTGGCTTTGTGGATAGCACTCAGGAAAACAGCTGGCCGCAATGGTATCGACAGCGAATCGAAGTGCTGTGGGGCACGTTGAACCTGTATCAGAATACTGGGCTGACCATGCAGGATAAGCGACTGCTGTTCCGCACCCGCGAATGTCTGGAGGCGCTGTTTGAGGGCTTTAGCGATAACTGCGTGTTGGTGCACGGTCATCTTACTTTACGCAGCATGCTGAAAGATTCGCGCAGCGATCAACTGCTGGCGATGGTCGGCCCGGGGCCGATTCTGTGGGCGCCGCGCGAATACGAGCTGTTCCGCCTGCATGAAAGCCCGCAGGCGGAACAGCTGTTATGGCACTACCTCCAGCGCGCGCCGGTCGCCGAAGCGTTTCTCTGGCGGCGCTGGCTGTATCTGTTGTGGGATGAGGTCGAGAAGCTGGTCAACACGGGAAAATTTAACCGCGCCAATTTTGACCTCGCCTCGAAATCACTGCTCCCCTGGCTCTCCTGAATCGCCTTTCAGCCATTGCCAGATGCGCCCCAGCGTTTCATAGCCTACCCGGTCGCTGTGCATCAGCCAGACCGGGGAAGGGAGAATGCGCTCCCACGGATTCAGCGGCGAGGTGATAGCCAACTGGTTCGCCGGCGCGGGCAGCGGATGCAGGCCAACGTGCTGGAAGAAAATCATCGCGCGCGGCAGATGCGACGCCGACGTCACCAGCAGGAATGGGGCATCACCAATGGCGGCTTTCACCGCGCTCGCCTCTTCTTCCGTATCTTTTGGTGTATCCAGCACGATAATCTCGCTGCGCGGTACGCCAAGGCTTTCCGCGACCCGCGCACCCACTTCGGCGGTACTGACCGGGTTGGTTAATGCCGGGGCGCCGGTGAAGATCATCTTCGACCCTGGATTGGCCTGCCACAGGCGAATCCCTTCCGCCAGCCGCGGTAGGCTATTGCTAATCAGGTTTGAGCTGGGCGCCCACTGTGGGTTCCACGTATAACCGCCGCCGAGCACCACCACATACTGCGCTGGCTGCTCGCCGCGCCATGTCGGGTACTTATCTTCAATAGGTTTAAGCAGGCCGTCGGCAACAGGTTGCAGGCTCAGCAGCAGTAAAAAAAGCCAGCCAGCGGTGATGGCGCATTTACCCGTTTTCTGGAAGCGGGTAAACCACACCAGGACTATTCCCAAACCGATCAATAAAAGCAGCAAAGGTAGCGGCAGCATCATGCCGCCGATAAACTTTTTCAGCATAAAAAGCATTCTATTGAGTACCTTTTTTAACCATCTGACGCATGAATGCAGGGATATTACACCAGATAGCTTCATTCTCGCCGTGGGTGTGACAAAATAGACCCTTTGTGGCTGGTGATGGAAGGACGTCCCGTGCAGGATCGCAATTTCGATGACATTGCGGAAAAGTTTTCGCGCAATATTTATGGCACCACCAAGGGCCAGCTGCGCCAGGCTATTCTGTGGCAGGATCTTGATGTGCTGCTCGCCGCCATGGGCACGCAGCCGCTGCGCATTCTGGACGCCGGCGGCGGTGAAGGCCAGACGGCGATCAAAATGGCGGAGCGCGGTCATCATGTGACGCTGTGCGATCTTTCTGCCGAGATGATCGCCCGTGCAAGTCAGGCTGCCAGCGACAAAGGTGTGAGCCACAACATGCATTTCATACAATGCGCGGCGCAGGACGTGGCCGGGCATTTGGAAAGCCCGGTTGATCTGATATTGTTTCACGCTGTACTGGAGTGGGTGGCCGAACCGCAGGAGGCGTTAAACACGCTGTGGTCGGTGCTGCGTCCAGGCGGCGCATTATCATTAATGTTCTACAATGCAAACGGCCTGTTGATGCATAACATGGTGGCGGGCAACTTTGATTATGTTGCTCTTGGCATGCCGAAAAAGAAAAAGCGTACGCTGTCGCCGAACTACCCGCGCGACCCGCAGCAGGTCTATAGCTGGCTGGAAGAGATTGGCTGGCAAATTAACGGGAAAACCGGCGTGCGAGTGTTTCATGACTATCTGCGCGATAAGCATAAACAACAGGATAGCTATGACATCCTGCTGGAGCTGGAAACGCGCTATTGCCGTCAGGAACCTTATATCAGCCTGGGGCGCTATATTCATGTCACCGCGCTTAAGCCGCAGACAGAAACAAGGATAAACGATGAGTGAATTTTCCCAGACAGTCCCCGAACTGGTTGCCTGGGCCAGAAAAAATGATTTCGCCATTTCGCTACCCGTCGATAGGCTCTCATTTTTGCTGGCTATCGCAACGCTGAACGGCGAGCGGCTGGAAGGTGAAATGACGGAAGGCGAGCTGGTGGATGCGTTCCGTCACGTCAGTGATGCGTTTGAGCAAACCAGTGAAACCATCGGTACGCGCGCCAACAACGCGATTAACGATCTGGTTCGCCAACGTCTGCTGAACCGCTTTACCAGCGAAATCACGGAAGGAAACGCCATCTATCGTCTGACGCCGCTGGGCATTGGCATTACCGACTACTATATTCGCCAGCGTGAATTTTCGACGTTGCGCCTGTCAATGCAGCTGTCGATTGTGGCCAGCGAGCTGAAAAGAGCTGCCGATTCGGCGGAAGAGGGCGGCGATGAGTTTCACTGGCACCGCAATGTTTACGCGCCGCTGAAATATTCGGTGGCGGAGATTTTTGACAGCATCGACCTGACGCAGCGCATCATGGATGAGCAGCAACAGTCGGTCAAAGATGACATCGCGCAGCTGCTGAATAAAGACTGGCGCGCGGCGATCTCCAGCTGTGAGCTTTTGCTGTCCGAAACCTCCGGCACGTTACGCGAATTGCAGGATACGCTGGACGCGGCGGGCGATAAGCTGCAGGCGAACCTGCTGCGCATTCAGGATGCCACGCTGAGTCATAACGATCTGCATTTTGTCGACCGGCTGGTGTTCGACCTGCAAAGCAAGCTCGACCGTATCGTTAGCTGGGGTCAGCAGGCCATTGACCTGTGGATCGGCTACGATCGTCACGTGCATAAGTTTATTCGTACCGCTATCGATATGGATAAAAACCGCGTCTTTGCTCAGCGCTTGCGCCAGTCAGTGCAGTCCTACTTCGACGCGCCGTGGGCGCTCACCTACGCCAGCGCCGACCGTTTGCTGGACATGCGTGATGAAGAGATGACGCTGCGCGACGAAGAGGTCACCGGCGAACTTCCGCCGGACTTAGAGTTCGAAGAATTTAACGAAATCCGCGAACAGCTTGCCGCGCTGATCGAAGAACAGTTGGCTATCTATAAAACCAAACAGCTGCCGCTGGACCTCGGTCTGGTGGTGAAAGAGTATCTGGCTCAGTATCCGCGAGCGCGCCACTTCGACGTGGCGCGTATTGTGGTTGACCAGGCGGTTCGTTTGGGCGTAGCGCAAGCAGATTTCACCGGACTGCCGGCCAAATGGCAGGCAATTAATGATTACGGAGCCAAGGTACAGGCGCATGTCATTGACAAATATTGAACAAGTGATGCCGGTTAAACTGGCACAGGCCCTGGCCAACCCCCTTTTCCCTGCGCTGGATAGCGCGCTGCGTGCTGGCCGCCATATTGGCCTGGACGAGCTCGACAACCACGCTTTCTTGATGGATTTCCAGGAGTACCTGGAAGAGTTTTACGCCCGCTACAACGTTGAACTGATCCGCGCGCCGGAAGGGTTCTTCTATCTGCGCCCGCGTTCTACCACGCTGATTCCGCGTTCGGTTCTCTCCGAACTGGACATGATGGTCGGCAAAATTCTTTGCTACCTCTACCTCAGCCCGGAACGTCTGGCAAATGAAGGCATCTTCACCCAGCAGGAACTGTACGATGAGCTGCTGGCGCTGGCCGATGAAGCCAAACTGTTGAAACTGGTTAACAACCGTTCCACCGGTTCTGACCTTGACCGTCAGAAGTTACAGGAAAAGGTGCGTTCTTCGCTCAACCGCCTGCGCCGTCTGGGCATGGTGTGGTTTATGGGCCATGACAGCAGTAAATTCCGCATCACCGAATCGGTGTTCCGCTTCGGCGCCGATGTGCGTTCCGGCGATGACGCGCGCGAAGCGCAGCTGCGCATGATTCGCGACGGGGAAGCCATGGCGATAGAAAACCATCTGCAGCTCAATGACGAGAACGACGACCATCAGCAGGATAGCGGGGAGGAAGAATAATGATCGAACGTGGTAAATTTCGTTCGCTAACGCTGATTAACTGGAACGGGTTCTTTGCCCGTACTTTCGATCTGGATGAGCTGGTCACCACGCTGTCCGGCGGTAACGGTGCCGGTAAATCGACCACCATGGCGGCCTTCGTCACGGCGCTGATCCCCGACTTAACGCTGCTGCACTTCCGTAATACCACCGAAGCGGGGGCCACCAGTGGTTCACGCGATAAAGGTCTGCACGGTAAGCTGAAAGCGGGCGTCTGCTACTCGGTGCTTGACGTGATGAACTCGCGTCACCAGCGCGTGGTGGTCGGCGTGCGTCTGCAACAGGTGGCGGGGCGCGATCGTAAAGTCGACATTAAGCCATTCGCCATTCAGGGACTGCCAACCTCTATTCAGCCGACCCAGTTGCTGACTGAAACGCTGAACGAGCGCCAGGCGCGCGTGCTGACGTTGCAGGAGCTGAAAGATAAGCTTGAGACCATCGAAGGCGTACAGTTCAAGCAGTTCAACTCGATAACCGACTACCACGCGCTGATGTTCGATCTGGGCATCGTCGCGCGTCGTCTGCGCTCTGCCGCTGACCGTAGTAAATTCTATCGCCTGATTGAAGCCTCGCTGTACGGCGGTATTTCCAGCGCGATTACCCGCTCGCTGCGTGACTACCTGCTGCCGGAAAACAGCGGCGTGCGTAAAGCGTTCCAGGATATGGAAGCGGCGCTGCGTGAAAACCGGATGACGCTGGAAGCGATTCGCGTCACCCAGTCTGACCGCGACCTGTTCAAGCATCTGATCTCCGAAGCCACCGACTACGTGGCCGCCGACTATATGCGCCACGCCAACGAGCGCCGTGTGCATCTGGATAAAGCGCTGGAGTACCGTCGCGAACTGTTTACCTCCCGCTCGCAGCTGGCGGCGGAACAGTACAAGCACGTCGACATGGCGCGTGAGCTACAGGAACACAACGGCGCGGAAGGCGATCTCGAAGCCGATCACCAGGCTGCCAGCGACCACCTGAACCTGGTGCAGACCGCGCTGCGTCAGCAGGAAAAAATTGAGCGCTATGAAGCGGATTTAGACGAGCTGCAAATTCGCCTCGAAGAGCAGAACGAAGTGGTGGCGGAAGCCGCCGAACAGCAGGAAGAGAACGAAGCGCGCGCCGAAGCCGCCGAGCTGGAAGTGGATGAGCTGAAAAGCCAGCTCGCCGACTACCAGCAGGCGCTGGACGTGCAGCAAACGCGCGCCATTCAGTACACCCAGGCGCTACAGGCGCTGGAACGCGCGAAAGCGCTGTGCCACCTGCCGGATTTAACCCCTGACAGCGCAGCGGAATGGCTGGAAACCTTCCAGGCCAAAGAGCAGGAAGCGACGGAAAAACTGCTGTCGCTCGAGCAGAAAATGAGCGTTGCCGAGACGGCACACAGCCAGTTTGAGCAAGCCTATCAGCTGGTGGCGTCAATCAACGGCCCGCTGGCGCGTAACGAAGCCTGGGACGTGGCGCGTGAACTGTTGCGCGACGGCGTAAACCAGCGTCACCTGGCGGAACAGGCGCAGCCGCTGCGCAGCCGTCTGAATGAGCTGGAACAGCGTCTGCGCGAACAGCAGGAGGCCGAGCGTCTGCTGGCCGATTTCTGCAAGCGTCAGGGCAAACAGTACGACATTGACGATCTTGAAAACCTGCATCGTGAGCTGGAAGCGCGCATCGCCGCTCTGAGTGATAGCGTGACTGACGCTCGCGAGCAGCGTATGCAACTGCGCCAGGAACAGGAACAGCTGCAATCGCGTATCTCCGCGCTGATGCACCGCGCGCCGGTCTGGCTGGCGGCGCAGAACAGCCTGAGCCAGCTGTGCGAGCAGAGCGGCGAGCAGTTCGAGTCGAGTCAGGATGTGACCGAATACCTTCAGCAACTGCTGGAGCGCGAGCGCGAAGCGATCGTGGAACGCGACGAAGTGGGCGCGCGCAAACGTGCCGTCGATGATGAAATCGAGCGCTTAAGCCAGCCGGGCGGTTCCGAAGACCCGCGCCTTAACGCGCTGGCTGAACGTTTTGGCGGCGTACTGCTGTCGGAAATCTATGATGACGTCAGCCTGGACGACGCGCCGTACTTCTCCGCGCTGTATGGTCCGTCGCGTCATGCCATCGTGGTGCCGGATCTGTCGCAGATCGCCGAGTATCTGGAAGGGCTGGAAGATTGCCCGGAAGATCTCTACCTGATTGAAGGGGATCCGCAATCCTTCGATGACAGCGTGTTCAACGTCGACGAGCTGGAAAAAGCGGTAGTGGTGAAGACCGCCGACCGCCAGTGGCGTTATTCGCGCTTCCCGGCGGTGCCGCTGTTTGGCCGCGCCGCGCGCGAAAGCCGCATTGAGAGCCTGCACGCCGAGCGTGAAGTGCTGTCTGAACGTTTTGCGACCCTGTCGTTCGATGTCCAGAAAACCCAGCGTTTGCATCAGGCGTTCAGCCGCTTTATCGGCAGTCACCTGTCGGTGGCGTTTGACGACGATCCGGAAGCGGAAATTCGCAAGCTGAATACCCGTCGCAACGAGCTGGAACGCGCGCTGAGCAGCCACGAAAGCGATAACCAGCAGCAGCAGGCGCAGTACGAACAGGCGAAAGAGGGCGTTGCGCTGCTCAACCGTCTCCTGCCGCGTCTGAGCCTGCTGGCCGATGAAACGCTGGCCGATCGCGTGGATGAAATTCAGGAGCGTCTGGATGAAGCGCAGGAAGCGGCGCGCTTTATTCAGCAGCACGGTAACCAGTTGGCGAAACTTGAGCCGATGGTCTCTGTACTGCAGAGCGACCCGGAGCAGTTTGAACAGCTGAAAGAAGATTACGCCTGGTCGCAGCAGGTACAGCGCGAAGCGCGTCAGCAGGCGTTTGCCCTGACCGAAGTCGTGCAGCGTCGCGCCCACTTTGGTTACTCTGACTCAGCGGAAATGCTGAGCGGCAACAGCGACCTGAACGAAAAATTGCGCGAACGTCTGGCGCAGGCAGAAAGCGAGCGTAGCCGCGCGCGTGAAGCCATGCGCACGCACGCTGCGCAGGTGAGTCAGTACAGCCAGGTGCTGGCGTCGCTGAAGAGCTCCTACGACACCAAGAAAGAGCTGCTCAACGATCTCTACAAAGAGCTGAAAGATATTGGCGTACGTGCTGATGCGGGTGCAGAAGAGCGTGCGCGCATTCGCCGTGACGAGCTGCACGCGCAGCTGAGCAACAACCGTGCGCGCCGTAACCAGCTGGAAAAAGCGCTGACCTTCTGCGAAGCGGAGATGGATAACCTGACCCGTAAGCTGCGCAAGCTGGAGCGTGATTATCTCGAAATGCGTGAGCAAGTCGTCAGCGCGAAAGCGGGATGGTGCGCGGTGATGCGTCTGGTGAAAGACAATAACGTTGAACGTCGCCTGCACCGCCGCGAGCTGGCCTATCTCTCCGCAGACGATCTGCGTTCAATGTCGGATAAAGCATTGGGCGCGCTGCGTCTGGCGGTTGCGGATAACGAACATCTGCGTGACGTGCTGCGTATGTCGGAAGATCCGAAGCGTCCTGAGCGTAAGATTCAGTTCTTCGTGGCGGTATATCAGCATCTGCGCGAACGTATCCGTCAGGATATTATCCGCACCGATGATCCGGTAGAAGCCATCGAACAGATGGAAATCGAACTGAGCCGTCTGACTGAAGAACTGACCAACCGTGAACAGAAGCTGGCAATCAGCTCACGCAGCGTGGCGAATATTATTCGCAAAACCATTCAGCGCGAGCAGAACCGTATTCGCCAGCTGAACCAGGGGCTGCAGAGCGTGTCGTTCGGCCAGGTGAACAGCGTACGTCTGAACGTCAACGTGCGCGAGAGTCACTCAACGCTGCTGGACGTGCTCTCTGAGCAGCACGAACAGCATCAGGATCTGTTCAACAGCAACCGTCTGACCTTCTCGGAAGCGTTGGCGAAGCTGTACCAGCGCCTGAACCCGCAGATCGATATGGGCCAGCGTACGCCGCAGACTATTGGTGAAGAGCTGCTCGACTACCGTAGCTACCTGGAGATGGAAGTTGAGGTTAACCGTGGTTCTGATGGCTGGCTGCGCGCGGAGTCCGGCGCGCTGTCGACCGGTGAGGCGATCGGTACCGGGATGTCGATTCTGGTGATGGTGGTGCAGAGCTGGGAAGATGAGGCACGACGTCTGCGCGGTAAAGATTTGTCACCGTGCCGTCTGCTGTTCCTTGATGAAGCCGCGCGTCTCGATGCGCGTTCTATCGCCACGCTGTTCGAGCTGTGCGAACGCCTGGAGATGCAGCTGATTATCGCGGCGCCGGAAAACATCAGCCCGGAGAAAGGCACAACCTACAAGCTGGTGCGTAAAGTGGTACACAACCACGAACATGTACACGTGGTGGGGCTGCGCGGCTTTGCTGCTCAGTTACCGGAAACCTTACCAGGGACCGCCGACGCGTCATAATCGTCGCCCAGAGGCGCGCAGCGACTCCGGGAAACGGTCCATGTGTCCGAATACAGAATCTAAGGCGACAGCAATGTCGCCTTTTTTGTTATCTGTTTTTCGCCGCCAGCGCGTTATTATCTTTAGACTTCTTTACATTTGAACGGGCAAAATAGTTTTTGTCTTTATATACTGAAGGTAAGCCCACGTTAGGGGTCTTCGTATAGATAACAGGGGGCAAGGGATGTTGCTGAAAAAAGAAAATGGTCGTCGGTTGTCAGCCATGAGTTTGTGTCTGGCGATGACATTTGCTCCGCTGTTTACTGCCTTTGCGGATGAACCAGAACTGGTTCCTTCTGATAGTACCGCAACGCCAGCAGAACAAGCGCCAGTGCTTCTGAACTCGGGCGCGCAATCGTCGGCAATGGCGAGCCTTGTCGGCACTCAGCCGCTGGCTGAAGGGGCGGCGGCGAAAAGCCGCGCCGATATTCTGGCTACGCTACCTGCCGGATATCAACCTGTCTACCTGAATCCTCTGGCGACATTGTATGCCGCCCGAGAGATGAAACCCATGTGGGAAAACCGTGATGCGGTACGCGCCTTCCAGCAGCAGCTGGCGGAAGTGGCGATCGCCGGTTTCCAGCCGCAGTTTACCCGTTGGGTCGAGCTGCTGACCGATCCCGGCATCAATGGGATGGCACGTGACGTCGTACTTTCCGACGCGCTGATGGGCTATCTGCACTTTATCAGTGGTATTCCGGTTCAGGGCAATCGTTGGTTGTATAGCGATAAACCGTACACGCTGGCGACGCCGCCGCTGTCGGTGATTAACCAATGGCAGTTAGCGCTGGAAAACGGCTCGCTGCCGCAGTTTATCGCCGCGCTGGCGCCGCAGCATCCGCAGTATAGCGCAATGCATCAGGCGCTACTGGCGCTGACGGGGGATAACCGCCCGTGGCCAAAACTGACCTCGACGGCCGCATTGCGTCCGGGGCAGTGGAGCAGCGATGTGCCGGCGCTACGTGAAATCCTGCAACGTAATGGCGTACTGGACAACAGTCCGGCCATTCCGCTGCCGGGTGATAACGTCGGCAAGACGAAAAAGGCAGCGAAAAGCGGGCCCGCCGCCTATGACCGCCAGCTGGTGGATGCGGTGAAACGATTCCAGGCGGCGCAGGGGCTTGGCGCGGACGGCGTCATTGGCGCATCGACGCGCGACTGGCTGAACGTCTCCTCCGCCCAGCGTGCGGGCGTGCTGGCTCTGAACATTCAGCGTCTGCGCCTGTTACCGGGGAAAGTCTCTACCGGGATTATGGTGAATATTCCGGCTTACTCGCTGGTCTACTATCTCAACGGCAACGAAGCGCTGGCCTCGCGGGTTATCGTGGGCCGCCCCGATCGTAAAACGCCGATGATGAGCAGCGCGCTGAATAATGTGGTGGTCAACCCACCGTGGAACGTGCCGCCGACGCTGGCGCGTAACGATATTCTCCCGAAGCTGCGTAATGATCCGGGCTACCTGGAGCGACATAATTACACCGTGTTACGCGGATGGAACAGTAAAGAGACTATCGATCCGTGGCGGGTCGATTGGTCGACAATCACGCCGTCGAATTTGCCGTTTCGTTTCCAGCAGGCGCCGGGTGAACATAACTCGCTGGGGCGTTATAAGTTTAATATGCCAAGCTCCGATGCCATTTATCTGCATGATACGCCTAACCATAATCTGTTCCAGAAAGATGCGCGGGCATTAAGCTCCGGCTGCGTGCGGGTAAATAAAGCTTCCGATCTGGCGAATATGCTGTTACAGGATGCAGGCTGGAATGACGCCCGAATTTCTGATGCCCTTAAAGAAGGGAATACGCGCTACGTCAATATCCGGCAGAATATTCCGGTTAATCTCTATTATCTGACCGCCTTTGTCGGTGCTGACGGTCAGACACAATATCGAACAGATATTTACAATTACGATGTCACTGCGCGATCGGGTGCACAGATTTTGCCAAAAGCGGAACAATTGATCAGATAAATGAAGTAGTTCAGGTAATGTAGTTGTCGAATAAAAAGCGCAGATACCAGCCCCGTAGGTCCAGGGCTGGTGTCTCTGCGCGGCAGGCCGCCTTGACGCTGGCTTTGATGCCCGGTAAGGTGCTTAACGTGCGCCAGAAGTGCATATTTTTCGATCACATTACTGACTGTAGACCTGATTATCATGGACAAATTTGACGCTAATCGCCGCAAGCTGCTGGCGTTAGGTGGTGTTGCGCTCGGCGCGGCCGCCATCTTGCCCACGCCTGCGCTTGCCACCCTCTCGACCCCACGTCCGCGTATTTTAACGCTGAATAACCTGCATACAGGTGAGTTGATAAAAGCCGAGTTTTTTGACGGCCGAGGCTATATTCAGGATGAATTAGCAAAACTAAACCATTTTTTCCGTGACTATCGCGCGAATAAAATAAAAAGCATCGATCCTTCTTTGTTCGATCAGCTTTATCGCCTTCAGGGACTATTAGGAACAAATAAACCTGTGCAATTGATTTCCGGGTATCGTTCTGTTGATACCAATACCGAACTGAGAGCGCACAGTCGTGGGGTGGCTAAAAATAGTTATCACACGAAAGGTCAGGCAATGGATTTTCATATTGAAGGCGTTTCATTAAGTAATATACGCAAAGCTGCGTTATCTATGCGCGCAGGTGGTGTAGGATATTACCCACGTAGCAACTTTGTGCATATTGATACCGGGCCGGTCCGGCACTGGTAGCTCTACGCCAACCGTTCAGGCACACTGAAGTGTCTGAACGGTGACGAGTCCAAACAGGAGCAACATGAATTATCGTATTATTCCGGTGACTGCGTTCGCGCAAAACTGTTCATTGATCTGGTGCGAGCAAACTAAACTGGCGGCGCTGGTCGACCCAGGTGGCGATGCGGAAACTATCAAGCAGCAGGTTGCCGAAGCGGGCGTGACGTTGCAGCAAATTTTGCTGACCCATGGGCATCTTGACCATGTGGGGGCGGCGGCTGAACTGGCGCAGCACTACGGGGTGCCGATTATTGGCCCGGAAAAAGAAGATGAATTCTGGTTGCAAGGGCTGCCTGCGCAAAGCCGGATGTTTGGCCTCGAGGACTGTCAGCCTTTGACGCCGGACCGCTGGCTGAACGAAGGGGATACGGTGAGTGTCGGCAACGTGAAGCTGCAGGTGCTGCACTGTCCGGGACATACGCCGGGGCATGTCGTGTTCTTTGATGACCAGGCGCGTTTGCTGATCTCGGGTGACGTGCTGTTTAAAGGCGGCGTCGGGCGCAGCGACTTCCCGCGTGGCGATCACGCGCAGTTGATCGATGCGATTAAGCGCAAACTGCTGCCTTTGGGCGACGACGTGAAGTTTATTGCTGGCCATGGCCCAATGTCGACGCTGGGTTATGAGCGTCTGCATAATCCATTCCTGCAGGATGAACTGCCGGTGTGGTAATCTCAGAATAATAAAAAGGCCGCGAATGCGGCCTTTTTTGTCCCTGAAGGGAGCGTATTGATTACAGGACCGCGACGATGGCTTCGCACAGCGGCGCCATGTTGTCCGGCGTCATGCCCGCCACGTTGATACGGCCGGAAGCGACGGCATAAATACCGAACTCTTCACGTAGGCGCAGTACCTGCTCTTTGGTCAGACCGCTGAACGAGAACATACCGTTCTGCTTCGTGATGAAGGTGAAATCACGGCTCGCGCCTTTCTCCTGCAACGTATTAACGAACAGCAGACGCATGCGCTGAATGCGCTGACGCATATCGGTCAGCTCTTGTTCCCAGATGGCGCGCAGCGCGTCGTTGCTGAGAATGGTTGCGACCACGGATGCGCCGTGCGCTGGCGGGTTAGAGTAGTTCGCGCGAATCACGGCTTTCAGCTGGCTGAAGGCGCGATCGGCGGTGTCGGCATCGGCTGTGACCAGGGTGCAAGCACCAACGCGTTCGTTGTACAGGCCGAAGTTTTTCGAGTAGGAGCTCGCCACAATCAGCTCTTTGTGCAGCGCGGCAAATGCGCGCAGGCCTTCGGCATCTTCTTCCAGACCGCGAGCAAAGCCCTGGTAGGCGAAGTCGAACAGCGGCAGCCAACCTTTTTCAATCGACAGATTTGCCAGCTGTTGCCACTGCTCCAGCGTCGGGTCGATGCCGGTTGGGTTATGGCAGCAGCCGTGGAACAGCACCACGTCACCCGCCTGGGCTTCATTCAGGCTCGCCAGCAGGCCGTCGAAGTTAAGGGCATGCTTTTCCGCATCGTAGTAGTCATATTCGCGTACTTCCAGGCCAGCAGCGCCAAAGACGCTCTTGTGGTTCGGCCAGCTTGGGTTGCTGACCCAAACGCGCTTCACGTCAGTATTTTTCGCGAGGAAATCCGCCGCCACGCGCAGTGCGCCGGTGCCGCCTGGGGTCTGAGCGGTGCGCGCGCGTTTGTCACTAATGATGCTGTTGCCTTTGCCGAACAGCAGCTCTTGCGTGCAGCGACCAAACTCAGGAATACCATCAATACCGAGATAGTTTTTGGTGGTTTCATTCTCCAGCAGATACTGTTCAGCTTTTTTTACGCTGGTCAGCACCGGCGTCTTGCCGGTTTCATCTTTATAAACACCTATCCCGAGATTGATTTTTCCCGGGCGTTCGTCGGCGCGAAACAGATCGGCCAGGCCCAGAATTGGGTCGGCAGGGGCGGCTGTAATGTTCTCAAACATGACGAGGTTCCATTAATAAGTTCGGGGGAAATCCGCTATCAGGTTAACGGTAGATTTACAAAATGCCAACCGTTAGAGACTAAAAGCGCGAAGCTTTTCAAAAGTTAAGATCTTCCTCTTTAGAACGCAAAAAAGCAGGACCGAAGTCCTGCTCTTGAGGCATATAGCAGTGAGGGTCTGCTGATTAGAACTGGTAAACGATACCAACAGCAGCCTGATCGTCGGTTCCCTGCTTGGTGGCAGCAGAGTACGCGTTGTCGTCCAGCAGGTTGAACTTGTACGCCGCGTAGACGTTCATGTTCTTGTTGAAGTAGTACCAGGTGCCCAGTTCGATGTATTTAACCAGGTCAGCATCGCCGCCTTTGAAGTCGCCACGGCCGATCAGGTCTTTACCTTTGGACTGTACGTAGCCCAGGGACGGACGCAGACCGAAGTCGAACTGATACTGAACAACAGCTTCGAAGTTCTGAGTTTTGTTTGCGAAGTTGTTGTCCGGCTCGCGGGTCATGTTCAGCGTTTCAGCATACATTACCGCAGCGTAGATGTTGTTCGCGTCGTATTTCGCAGCAGTAGACCAAGCTTCTGCTTTGCTGCCGCCAGCGCTCGCCCAAGTGTGAGTGGTGCCATTGAAGGTAGAGCTGCCCGGGTTAACCTGGTCGTTGGTACGGTCTGCAACTTCATAACCTGCTGCCAGCGCGATGCCGTTGCCGAAATCATACTGTACAGAGGTGCTGAAGCCGTCGCCGTTCGCTTTCGCGCCGTTGCCGCCGTAGCCAAGGCTTTCCAGCGCGCCAGTTTTGTCGTTGTAGGTCGCTGCAACCGGGTTGCTACGATCGTTTTTACCCTGGTACTGCAGCGCGAAGCTCAGGCCTTCAACCAGACCGAAGAAATCGCTGTTACGGTAGGTCAGCAGGCCAGAAGAACGACCGTTCATGAAGTTGTCGGTAGCAGCCCAGGAATCGCCGCCCCACTCAACCAGCATATCGGTGTAAGCTGCGACGTCGTAGATAGCGCCGTAGTTACGACCGTAGTCCAGAGAACCCGCGTCGCCAAATTTCAGACCTGCGAACGCCAGACGGGTTTTAGTGCCCTGGGAGCCTTCAGAGTTGGAGGCATCCATGTTGTATTCCCACTGGCCGTAGCCTACCAGCTGATCGTTGATCTGGGTTTCACCCTTGAAGCCGATACGGGCATAGGTGGTATCTTCGTTGCTGGTGTCGCCGTTGGTGGTCCAAATGTGTTCACCAACTGCTTTACCGTAGAAGTCCAGTTTGTTGGCATTTTTGTTGTAGATTTCTGCAGCATTTGCTGCGCCAGCTACCAGCAGGGCAGGGATTACCACTGCCAGGATATTACGCTTCATCATTATTTATTACCCTCATTAGGTTTTTTTTATAGACACTCGCCACTGCCGCCAATTACTTCCGTCAATAAAAATTTACGGAACTATTGATGATAGTTTGGTGTCTTTATGTGTCTGAGAGGCATCTTTCCATTCAAAACATTCTTTCGCCACCCTGAAAATGCTACAAACATCGAGAATAAGTAAGCAAAAGAAATTATGTGTAACTAAATGTGAATTTTGAGGAACTTTGTGAACTAACTCAAAATTCTGAGATGTACGCGGGTTATTTGACCAACGCCTTATCTATCAATATGAATTTCTTATCTTTTATTTGTATAACGCTTTTTCTTATCGCACAGAGCGGATGTGTGATAATTTCGTTATGACATTTTTTAGCCGTCCAGATAGCTGTTGTTTTGGATAAAAAATGTGCTATGGCTTAAGTGATTTCCTGACTGCAATAAAAATGTGGATGATTTTTGTTCGAGGTTATTACCGGGAAATGTGATGTAACAAACTGCGCGAGGCGGGGGCTTGAAGTTTAGGTTTGTTAAAATTAATAAAGATTTCTTTACATGCGCAGGTAAAAAAAGGCCAGCTCGAGCGGCTGGCCTTGAGGATGAAACGGTTTTAGAAGCTGGCGTTACGTGGCGTTCTTGGGAACGGAATCACGTCGCGAACGTTCTGCACACCAGTGACGTAGGCGATTAGACGTTCAAAGCCCAGACCGAAGCCTGAGTGCGGCACGGTACCGTAGCGACGCAGGTCGCGATACCACCAGTAGTCTTCTTTATCCAGACCCATTTCGGCCATACGCGCATCAAGCACGTCCAGACGCTCTTCACGCTGAGAACCACCGATAATCTCGCCAATGCCCGGCGCCAGTACGTCCATGGCGGCAACGGTTTTGCCATCGTCGTTCAGACGCATATAGAAGGCTTTGATCTCTTTCGGATAGTTTTTCACCACCACCGGCGCTTTGAAGTGCTCTTCCGCCAGATAGCGTTCGTGTTCAGAAGAGAGGTCTACGCCCCAGTACACCGGGTTTTCAAACTGTTTGCCACAGTTTTCCAGAATGGTGACCGCGTCGGTGTAATCAACCTGCGCGAAGTCGGCGGAAACGAAACGTTCCAGACGATCGATAGCGTCTTTATCTACACGCTCGGCGAAGAACTTCATGTCGTCCGCACGTTCTTCAAGAACGGCTTTAAAGACGTACTTCAGCATCGCTTCTGCCAGACGGGCGTTATCTTCCAGATCGGCAAACGCCACTTCCGGTTCAAGCATCCAGAATTCCGCCAGGTGACGGCTGGTGTTGGAGTTTTCCGCGCGGAAGGTAGGGCCAAAGGTGTAGATCTTCGACAGCGCGCAGGCATAGGTTTCACCGTTCAACTGACCGGAAACGGTCAGGAAGGCTTCTTTGCCAAAGAAATCTTTGTCGTAATCCACTTTGCCTTGATCGTTACGCGGCAGGTTTTCCATATCCAGCGTAGACACGCGGAACATTTCGCCAGCACCTTCAGTATCGGAAGCGGTAATCAGCGGGGTGGAAACCCAGAAGAAGCCCTGCTCGTCGAAGAAACGGTGCAGCGCCTGCGCCAGCGTGTGGCGAACGCGGGCAACCGCGCCAATCAGGTTGGTACGCGGACGCATATGCGCCACTTCACGCAGATACTCGATGCTGTGGCGTTTTGCCGCCATCGGGTAGGTATCCGGATCTTCAACCCAGCCGGTGACTTCCACGTGAGAGGCCTGGATTTCAAAGCTCTGGCCCTGACCCTGAGACGCCACGACTTTACCGGTGACGATCACCGAGCAGCCGGTGGTCAGACGCAGGACTTCGTCATTGTAATTGGGCAGAGAATTATTAATAACGGCCTGTACAGGATCAAAGCAGGAACCGTCATAGACGGCCAGGAAGGAAAAGCCAGCTTTTGAATCTCGGCGGGTACGTACCCAGCCGCGCACGGTGACTTCGCTGTCAACGGCTACGCGGCCCTGGAGTACGTCGGCTACAGGCACAACGCTCATAATAGTCTCTCTATTCGTAGTCCAATAAAAAAATCGTTTTTCCCCGGAACGGCGGGGGGATATCTATGTTACCTGTCATCTTCCATCAGACAAGTAGAATTCGCATAAGGAAGGGGTGTTTTAAGAAATAAATAAAGAAGAAGGGAGCCGCCTGGGCTCCCTCTGGTGATTAACTGGCCTTTTTGATCTGCGGGAGATCAAATGCTTTACGTAATGCGCGAACAAATGCTTTATCGTGGCAGATGGTTTTCCCCGGGCTGTCGGAGAGTTTCGCCACCGGTTTGCCGTTGCACTCAACCAGCTTGATCACGATATTTAGCGGTTTAACCTGTGGGATATCGCAGGTTAAACGCGTGCCAATACCAAAGCTGAGATTGATGCGCGGTGAAAAGTGGCGGTACAGCTCAACGGCTTTCGGCAGATCGAGATTGTCGGAAAACACCAGCACTTTCTCGCGCGGGTCGATACCGAGCTTTTGATAATGTTTGATCGCTTTCTCGCCCCACTCAAACGGGTCGCCGGAGTCGTGGCGCAGACCCTGATAACGGGTAGCGAATTCCGGGCCGAAGTCGCGCAGGAACGCATCCATGGTGATGCAGTCGGTCAGTGCGATGCCGAGTCGGTCCGGGTATTCTTCCAGCCAGGCGGCCAACGCCGCACGCTGGCTGGTCGCCAGATCCGGGCTGATTT
Organism: Kluyvera sp.; assembly: GCF_965301105.1. Taxonomy (NCBI): domain Bacteria; kingdom Pseudomonadati; phylum Pseudomonadota; class Gammaproteobacteria; order Enterobacterales; family Enterobacteriaceae; genus Kluyvera; species Kluyvera sp. Next base: position 133,849 of record NZ_CBDKZX010000003.1, on the reverse strand, counting down.
GCTGATGCGCCTGGAACCACTCGTGTGCCTGGGTGCCCATGGGCGTTAGGGTCAGGCGACGCGCCAGATCGTAGTTGCTGGTGCCAACAAACCACGGCTCCTGACGGAGACGACTGACAATGGCTTCCTGAACCTCGCGAGAAAAGCGGCGACGGGTGCCGAAGTCCATCAGTTTGAAAGCGGACATATCCAGGTCAGCCGTCAACTGATTAAAGTCGGATAGCTTCTGTTCCAGCATTTCCAGCGCCTGCGGCACCCCGTTTTCCGGCGAACGGTAGCGGTGAACCAGTTCGCTGATCACCGCCAGCAGCGGCACTTCCCACATGATGACTTCACGCCACGGACCTTCAAGGCGGATATTCAGCTTACCGTTATCGTTTGTTACGGTGACCTGTTGTGGATCGTAGCGGAAATCACGCAGCCAGTTCAGGTAGTCCTGCTTAAAGAAAGGCAGACCGGACAGCCAGTGGTATTCATCATCACGCAGGGTGAGTGAACGCATGGCTTCGACTTGTTCGCGAATGGCGTCAGCATAAATGCCCAGCAGATCGTCACCACGGCAGCGGAATTCCGCCGCGACGTTAACGTCGTAGTAGTGGTGGAAAACGGCCTGCTGCATATGCAGTTTGTAGGCATCTGTATCCAGCAACGAGTGCAGAACAGGAGAAGCGAATTGTGTCATGGTGCGCAGTAGCATCCTCTCACAGGAGCGTTTAGTACAATAAACAACAGGGGAGAATGGCTGGAGTATACCTTGTTTAACGATTTATTGAACCCCGATCACACGTTATGGCACGAAGCGCCACTCCGGCGTTTTGTGCGGCATGTTGCGTAAATGTATCTATTTTCCCTATTTGACTGGAAAAGATGAAGATTCTGCATAGCGCGTTTAACACAACAGGAATAGACTGGAGGTGACATTTACAAAAGATGCTAAAGGTTTTTTATGACACAACAGCCCCAAGCCAAGTACCGCCACGATTACCGTGCGCCGGACTACCTGATTAGTGATATCGACCTGGCCTTTGACCTGGATGCCGCAAAAACCGTTGTGACCGCGGAAAGCCAGGTTTCCCGTCACGCAGCGTCTGATGTGCCGTTACGCCTGAACGGTGAGGACCTCACGCTGGTCTCCATTCATGTGAACGGTGCGCCGTGGGCCGACTATAAAGAAGAAGATAACCAGCTGGTCATCTCTGGCCTGCCCGAGCGTTTTACGCTGAAGATTGTCAATGAAATCAGCCCGGCGGCGAATACTGCGCTGGAAGGGCTGTATCAATCTGGTGAAGCGCTGTGTACTCAATGTGAGGCCGAAGGCTTCCGCCATATTACCTGGTATCTCGACCGCCCGGACGTGCTGGCGCGTTTTACCACTAAAATTACCGCCGATAAGAGCAAATATCCGTTCCTGCTGTCCAACGGCAACCGTATTGCCGAAGGTGAGCTGGATAACGGGCGTCACTGGGTACAGTGGCAGGATCCGTTCCCGAAGCCGTGCTACCTGTTTGCGCTGGTGGCGGGCGATTTCGACGTGCTGCGCGATACCTTCAAAACCCGTTCCGGGCGCGAAGTGGCGCTGGAGCTGTTCGTTGACCGTGGCAATCTCGACCGCGCGCCGTGGGCAATGACCTCGCTGAAAAATTCCATGAAGTGGGATGAAGAGCGCTTTGGCCTCGAATATGACCTCGACATCTATATGATCGTTGCCGTCGACTTCTTTAATATGGGGGCGATGGAGAATAAAGGGCTGAACGTCTTTAACTCCAAATATGTGCTGGCGCGTACCGATACCGCGACGGATAAAGATTATCTCGATATTGAACGCGTCATTGGTCATGAATATTTCCATAACTGGACCGGCAACCGCGTGACCTGCCGCGACTGGTTCCAGTTAAGCCTGAAAGAAGGCCTGACCGTGTTCCGCGATCAGGAATTCAGCTCCGACCTGGGTTCTCGCGCGGTTAACCGCATCAGCAATGTGCGCACCATGCGCGGCTTGCAGTTTGCTGAAGACGCGAGTCCGATGGCGCACCCAATCCGTCCGGACAAAGTTATTGAAATGAATAACTTTTATACCCTGACGGTGTATGAGAAAGGGGCGGAAGTCATTCGTATGCTGCACACGCTGCTGGGCGAAGAGAACTTCCAGAAAGGGATGCAGCTGTACTTTGAGCGCCACGATGGCAGCGCCGCCACCTGTGACGACTTCGTCCAGGCGATGGAAGATGCTTCCAACATCGACCTCTCTCATTTCCGCCGCTGGTATAGCCAGGCCGGGACGCCGATTGTCAGCGTGCACGACGACTACAATCCGGAAACCGAGCAGTACACCTTAACCATCCGCCAGCGTACGCCAGCCACGGCCGAGCAGGAGGAGAAATACCCGCTGCACATTCCGTTCGATATCGAACTGTACGATAACGAAGGTAAAGTGATCCCACTGCAGAAAGATGGCCATCCGGTACACCACGTGCTAAACGTGACCCAGGCCGAGCAGACGTTTGTGTTCGATAACGTTTACTTCCAGCCGGTGCCGTCGCTGCTGCGTGAATTCTCCGCGCCGGTGAAGCTGGAATATAAATGGAGCGATCAGCAACTCACCTTCCTGATGCGCCATGCGCGTAATGATTTCTCTCGTTGGGACGCCGCGCAAAGCCTGCTGGCAACCTACATTAAGCTGAACGTGGCTCGTCATCAGCAGGGTCAACCGCTGTCGCTGCCGATTCACGTGGCCGACGCGTTCCGCGCTATTCTGCTGGATGAGAAGATTGATCCGGCGCTGGCCGCGGAAATTCTGACTCTGCCATCCGCCAGCGAAATTGCTGAACTGTTTGAGATCATTGATCCGATCGCCATTGCCGCAGTGCGCGAAGCGCTGACCCGCACGCTGGCGACCGAGCTGGCGGACGAGTGTCTGGCGGTGTACAACGCCAATAAACTCGACAGCTATCGCGTTGAGCATGCGGACATCGGCAAGCGCGCGCTGCGCAATACCTGCCTGCGCTATCTGGCGTTTGGCGATCGCGAGCTGGGTAACAAGCTGGTGAGCGAACAATACCATAACGCCGACAACATGACCGATGCGCTGGCCGCACTGTCTGCAGCAGTCGGGGCGGAGCTACCGTGCCGTGATGCGCTGATGCAGGAGTACGACGACAAGTGGCATCATGATGGTCTGGTGATGGATAAATGGCTGATTCTGCAAGCGACCAGCCCGGCAGATGACGTGCTGGCGACAGTGCGTAAGCTGTTGAACCATCGCTCATTCAGCATGAATAACCCGAACCGCATTCGCTCTCTCATTGGTGCCTTTGCCGGCAGCAACCCGGCGGCGTTCCATGCGGAAGACGGCAGCGGTTACCAGTTCCTGGTTGAAATGTTGACCGAACTGAACAGCAAAAACCCGCAAGTGGCCTCGCGTCTGATTGAGCCGCTGATCCGCCTGAAACGCTATGATGCAAAACGTCAGGCGCTGATGCGTTCTGCGCTGGAGCAGTTGAAGGGGCTGGAGAATCTCTCCGGAGATCTGTACGAGAAGATTGCTAAAGCATTAGCCTGATCGTCACCCGGACGAGGCGTTTATGCCGACTCCGGGGCATATGTGGTTTCCCCGCCGTTGCGGGCTAACTTGATGTAAACAAAAACGCCGCGGGATTTTCCCTGCGGCGTTTTTTTTATCAAACATGCGCGGTCTGTCGTGCTGCGCTTAACGTGGGAACCTGGATGTCTCGCCGGTGTAATGCCTGCCAGAAGGTCTCCAGCGCGCTGTCCAGACGCGTGTGCAGATTTGGGCTGAACTGCGGCTTATGTTGATAATCAGTGACCTGGCTGTCATCGGCAAACACACCCTGCAAAATCTCCTGTGCTTTCAGCGCATTGAGAACCGGCTTAAGGGCATAATCGACCGCCAACATATGGGCGACGGTGCCGCCGGTCGCCAGGGGTAAAACCACTTTTCCTTCCAGCGCACGCTCCGGCAGTAAATCGAGCAGCGCTTTTAACGCACCGGCGAAAGAGGCCTTATACACCGGCGTGGCGATGATTAAACCATCGGCATGAACCAGTTGTTCGGTCAGCGTTTGCAGTGCTGGACTGTCGAAACGTGCGTGGAAAAGATCCTCCGGCGCAAAATTCTGCAAATGCCAATGGAACACTTCCACATCCGCCGCGGAAAGTTTCTCACGAGCATACTCCAGCAGAGCGCTGGAACGAGAGGGGAAACGCGGGCTGCCGGCTAAAGTAATGACGCGCATGTTCACTCCTTATAACTAAAAATACACATTAATTTAAAATTGATAACATTTGCCTCAGTGTCTCAAAGGTCGTCAGGTGCGCGAAATACTTTTTCCGACGTAGGATTACCGGAAAATGCATATGGCGGGGAAGATATATAAAGGAGAGAAGGAAAACGATTGCGCTTTTTTTGCCGCAGGTCAATTCCCTTTCTGTGCGAGATCGCACATAATACGCCCCCGGTTTGCACACCGGGAATCCAGGAGAGTTCATGTACTATCCCTTCGTTCGTAAAGCACTTTTTCAGCTCGATCCAGAGCGCGCTCATGAATTAACGTTTCAACAATTACGCCGAGTCACCGGTACGCCGCTGGAAGCGCTTGTGCGTCAGAAAGTGCCGGAAAAGCCGGTTACCTGCATGGGGCTGACGTTCAAAAACCCTCTGGGTTTGGCGGCAGGTCTGGATAAAGATGGTGAATGTATTGATGCCTTAGGCGCTATGGGATTTGGTTCGATCGAGATCGGCACCGTGACGCCGCGTCCGCAGCCGGGTAACGATAAGCCGCGTCTGTTCCGCCTCGTTGACGCCGAAGGGCTGATTAACCGTATGGGCTTCAATAACCACGGCGTAGATAACCTGGTAGAAAACGTTAAAAAAGCGCATTTCGACGGTATTCTGGGTATTAATATCGGTAAGAATAAAGATACCCCTGTTGAGCACGGCAAAGATGACTATCTGATTTGTATGGAAAAAATCTATGCCTACGCGGGTTATATTGCGATTAACATTTCATCGCCAAATACCCCAGGCCTGCGCACGCTGCAATATGGTGAAGCGCTCGACGATCTGCTTTCCGGTATTAAAAATAAACAATCTGAGTTGCAGGAAAAACATCATAAATATGTTCCTGTGGCGGTGAAGATCGCGCCGGATCTTTCTCATGAAGAGTTGATCCAGGTGGCCGACAGTTTAGTTCGCCATAATATTGATGGGGTAATTGCCACCAATACCACATTGGATCGTTCTCTGGTTCAGGGGATGAAACATTGTGATGAAACCGGTGGTTTAAGCGGTCGTCCATTACAATTAAAAAGCACCGAAATTATTCGTATGCTGTCCGCCGAATTAAAAGGTCAGTTGCCTATTATTGGTGTTGGCGGTATCGACTCGGTGATAGCGGCCCGCGAGAAGATGGCGGCTGGCGCGTCACTGGTGCAGATTTATTCCGGCTTTATTTTTAAAGGCCCACCGCTGATTAAAGAAATCGTCACCCACATCTAGTCTTTTTCCCAGTAATGTGATCCAGGGCTTTATTTCCAGCCCTGGTTGCTTTATATTTCCTTATTGTTGCTTATTTAGACATATTGGTCTTTTATTATTTAGGGCGACAATTAACGCAATGGAAGAACAAACGCTGCACGGGATGCAAAAATGATGGGGGAGAAAAATGCGAATTAAACCTGATGATAACTGGCGCTGGTATTATGATGAAGAGCACGATCGCATGATGCTCGATTTAGCCAACGGCATGTTGTTTCGCTCGCGTTTTGCTCGCCGCATGTTAACTCCCGATGCTTTTGAACCCACCGGATTTTGCGTCGATGACGCCGCACTCTATTTCTCTTTTGAAGAAAAATGTCGCGATCTGCTGTTGTCTAAAGAACATCGCGCCGAGTTGATTCTTAACGCCCTGGTAGCGATTCGTTTCCTGAAACCCCAAATGCCGAAAAGCTGGCACTTCCGCGCCCATGATAATGGCTGGACGCCGGTGACCGGCGATGCGGCCAGCGTCTGGCTGAGCGATGACGACAGTCAGGTTAATCTGCTGGTCGTTGAACCGGGTGAAAACGCTGCGCTCTGTTTGCTGGCGCAGCCTGGGCTGGTACTGGCCGGGCGCACGATGCAACTCGGCGACCCGATCAAAATTATGAACGACAGGCTGCAACCGCAGCCGGGGCTGGACGGCTACAGCCTGGAGCAGGCGGTTTAACGGCTCAGTTTTAGCGCCGTTTTGGGAACACAGCTACAGCTCAAAATGGTGCCGTCGGTGCCTACCGCGCTTTTCTTCAATGGATTCACTTCCCCTTCGACCAGCGTCACGCGGCAGCTGCCGCACAGGCCCGCGCGGCAGGAGTAGGGCACGCGAATACCCTGCTGTTCAAGCTGCTCCAGTAAAATTTGCTGATTATTCCCGCTGAAGGTTTTTCCCTCCCACTCGATATCCACCAACGCATTTTGCTGAGCCTGCGGCGCGACGGCATCGTCGGTTTGCCCGGCGGTATAGACTTTTGCGGGCCCGGTGGTGAGGATTTCCACTTCATCCCCCACGCGCACCACGCCGCTGTTGCGGGCAATTAAATTCTGCCCGAAGTCGACGTCGCCGGTGGCTGGATCGGTACGGAACGACTGTAAGGTATTTAGCGGCTCTCCGGCGGGGTGCTTCTGCCCTTTTTCCGGACTGATGGTGGTAAAAATACAGCGGCTGCACGGTTTCACCACGTCAAAAACGACGTCGCCAATGCGGATGGTTTTCCAGCAATCTTCAGCCCAGGCTTCAACGCCGGTCACCACCAGGTTCGGGCGGAACTGTTCCATTTGCACGCTGGCTTTGCAGCGTTGTTGCAGGTCGCGTAGCGAAGCTTCGTTAACCAACAGGAACGGAAAACCATCGGCGAAGGAGAGCGGCACCGCATCGTGGCGTTTAACGCGACGCGTGAGGTCAGCGCCGAGCCAGCGCAGTTGAACGTCGCGTTTAAAGAACGGCGACAGCCACTGATTAATGGCATCCGGCGCAATACGCGAGGTAAAATGGTTGCCCCATACTTCGGTCGGCGAAGGCTGGCCGGTAAAATCAGCGAAGCGCACCAGCGCGCTGCTGCCGTCGGGCGCGGTAAGATGTAACCCATCGTGCAGCACCGCCGGGGTAAAGCGCACCATTGCCGGGAATTGTCGGGCGGTAATAAAGGTGCCATCGGGTTCGGTGATCATAAAAATGCGGTCAAATGCCAGCCCGCTAATATCGGCAAAGGCATGCGTGAGCCCGATTCCCCGCATGGATTTCACCGGATGTATAAAAAGCCGCGATAATGTAGCCACAACGCTGTCCCTGAGTCGAAAATAAGCCTTTAACTTTATGACATGGGGCGCAGATTGGCTATAATGCGCAACAATTTTCTGCGAGTAAAAGTGACGATATGAATTCTCTGTTTGCCAGTACGGCCCGTGGGCTGGAAGAGCTGTTAAAAACTGAACTGGAAGGCCTGGGCGCCCAAGAGTGCCAGATTGCCCAGGGCGGCGTCCATTTCCAGGGCGACACGCAGCTTCTGTACAAAAGCCTGATGTGGAGCCGTCTGGCGTCGCGCATCATGATGCCGCTGGGAGAATGTAGCGTCTGGAGCGATCTCGATCTGTATCTTGGCGTACAGGCTATTGACTGGACCTCTATCTTCACCCCGGATGCCACCTTCGCGGTCAGCTTCGGCGGCCTGAACGATAGTATTCGTAACAGTCAGTACGGTGCGTTGAAGGTAAAAGATGCAATCGTCGATGCCTTTACGCGCAAAAATTTACCGCGTCCGAACGTCGATCGCGACAATCCGGATCTGCGTATTAACGTGCGCCTCAACAAAGAGACCGCCTATATTTCTCTCGATCTGAGCGGCGAAGGTCTGCACCTTCGCGGCTACCGCGATCGTACCGGTATGGCGCCAATCAAAGAAAACCTGGCGGCGGCTATCGTGATGCGCTCTGGCTGGGTGCCGGGCACGCCGCTGCTCGATCCAATGTGTGGTTCCGGTACGCTGCTGATCGAAGCGGCGATGTGGGCCACCGATCGCGCGCCGGGGCTGCATCGCGGCCACTGGGGCTTTAGCGGCTGGGCACAGCACGACGACGCCGTCTGGAAAGAAGTGAAGGCTGACGCGCAGACCCGCGCACGTGCCGGGCTCGCCGCCTACGAATCCCGTTTCTTTGGTTCTGACGTGGATAGCCGTGTGGTTGAACTGGCGCGCAGTAACGCCCGTCGCGCCGGAATTGGCGAGCTGATCACCTTTGAAGTGAAAGACGTGGCGCAGCTGAGCAACCCGCTGCCGAAAGGCCCGTACGGCACCGTTATCAGCAACCCGCCATACGGCGAACGTCTGGAAAGCGAACCGGCGTTGATTGCCATGCACAGCCTGCTGGGTCGTAATATGAAAAACCAGTTTGGCGGCTGGAACCTGTCGCTGTTCAGCGCCTCTCCGGAATTGCTGAGCTGCCTGCAATTGCGTGCTGAACGCCAGTTTAAGGCGAAAAACGGCCCGCTGGACTGCGTGCAGAAAAACTATCATCTGACCGAATCGACGGGTGAGAAACCGGCGTCGCTGGCGGAAGACTATGCCAACCGTCTGCGTAAAAACCTGAAGAAGTTTGAAAAGTGGGCCAAACAGGAGGGCATCGAATGCTATCGCCTGTACGATGCCGACCTGCCGGAATATAACGTGGCCGTTGACCGCTACGCCGACTGGGTAGTGGTGCAGGAATATGCGCCGCCGAAAACCGTTGATGCTAACAAAGCGCGTCAGCGTCTTTTCGATATCATCGCCGCCACCATCGCGGTGCTGGGGATCGCGCCGAACAAGCTGGTACTGAAAACCCGTGAGCGCCAGAAAGGCAAAAACCAGTATCAGAAGATGAACGAGAAGGGCGACTTCATGCAGGTGAGCGAATATAACGCGCGTCTGTGGGTCAACCTGACCGATTATCTGGATACCGGCCTGTTCCTTGATCACCGTATTGCTCGCCGCATGCTCGGCGAGATGAGTAAAGGCAAAGACTTCCTCAACCTGTTCTCCTACACCGGTAGCGCCAGCGTGCACGCCGGTCTTGGCGGCGCGCGCTCGACCACCACCGTGGATATGTCGCGTACCTACCTCGAGTGGGCGGAACGCAACCTGCGTCTGAACGGCCTGACCGGTCGCGCGCATCGCCTGATGCAGGCGGACGTGCTGGCATGGCTGCGCGATACCGACGAACAGTTTGATGTGATCTTTATCGATCCGCCGACTTTCTCTAACTCCAAGCGCATGGAAGATGCGTTTGACGTCCAGCGCGATCACCTGCGTTTGATGAAGGATCTGAAACGTCTGCTGCGTAAAGGCGGCACTATCATGTTCTCCAACAACAAACGCGGCTTCCGTATGGACCACGACGGCCTGGCAGAACTGGGACTGAAAGCACAAGACATTACCCAGAAAACACAGTCGCAGGATTTTGCCCGTAACCGTCAGATCCACAACTGCTGGCTGATTACCGCAGCCTGAAAGGAATAAAGAATGTCATTAATTAGTATGCATGGCGCCTGGCTGTCGTTCAGCGACGCGCCGCTTCTCGACAACGCCGAGCTGCACATTGAGGATAACGAGCGCGTCTGTCTGGTTGGCCGTAACGGCGCGGGCAAATCGACGCTGATGAAGATCCTTAACCGTGAGCAGGGTCTTGACGATGGGCGTATTGTCTACGAACAGGATCTGGTCGTGGCGCGTCTGCAGCAGGATCCGCCGCGTAACGTGCAGGGTAGCGTGTATGATTTCGTTGCCGAAGGTATCGAAGAACAAGCGGAATACCTCAAACGCTATCACGATATCTCGCACCTGGTGATCACCGATCCGAGCGATAAAAATTTGCAGGAGCTGGCAAAGGTTCAGGAACAGCTGGATCACCACGGCCTGTGGCAGCTCGAAAACCGTATCAACGAAGTGCTGGAGCAGCTTGGGCTGGAGCCCGATATGGAGCTGGCGTCACTGTCGGGCGGCTGGCTGCGTAAAGCGGCGCTGGGCCGCGCGCTGGTGAGCGCGCCGCGCGTGCTGCTGCTCGATGAACCGACGAACCACCTGGATATCGAAACCATCGACTGGCTGGAAGGTTTCCTGAAAACCTTTAAAGGCACAATTATCTTCATTTCGCACGACCGTTCGTTTATCCGGAATATGGCGACCCGTATTGTCGATCTCGATCGCGGCAAGCTGGTGACCTATCCGGGTAACTACGATCAGTATCTGATCGAAAAAGAAGAAGCGCTGCGCGTTGAAGAGCTGCAAAATGCCGAGTTCGATCGCAAGCTGGCGCAGGAAGAAGTGTGGATCCGTCAGGGCATTAAGGCGCGTCGTACCCGTAACGAGGGGCGCGTTCGCGCCCTGAAAGCGATGCGTAATGAACGCAGCGCCCGCCGCGAAGTAATGGGCAGCGCGAAGATGCAGGTGGAAGAGGCTTCCCGCTCCGGCAAAATCGTCTTTGAAATGGAAGACGTCAACTATCAGGTTGACGGCAAAGTGCTGGTGAAAGATTTCTCCGCCCAGGTCCAGCGCGGCGATAAAATTGCGCTAATTGGCGCGAACGGTTGCGGTAAAACCACGCTGCTGAAGCTGATGCTGGGTCAACTGCAGGCCGATAGCGGGCGTATTCACGTTGGTACCAAGCTGGAAGTCGCCTACTTCGATCAGCACCGCGCCGAGCTGGATCCGGACCGGACGGTGATGGACAACCTGGCGGAAGGTAAACAGGAAGTGATGGTGAACGGTAAGCCGCGCCACGTGCTTGGCTACCTGCAGGACTTCCTGTTCCATCCGAAGCGGGCGATGACGCCGGTGCGCGCGCTGTCCGGCGGCGAGCGTAACCGTCTGTTGCTGGCACGTCTGTTCCTCAAGCCAAGTAACCTGTTGATTCTCGATGAACCGACCAACGACCTGGACGTCGAAACCCTCGAGCTGCTGGAAGAGCTGATCGACGGCTACCAGGGCACCGTGCTGCTGGTGAGCCACGATCGTCAGTTTGTCGACAATACCGTTACCGAGTGCTGGATCTTCGAAGGTGAAGGGCGCATTGGTCAGTATGTCGGCGGCTATCACGATGCGCGTGGGCAGCAGTCGCAGTCACAGGCGCAAAAACAGGCGAATATTAAGAAAACGCCGGAAGTGGTTCAAGCTAAAGCAGAAACTGTCAAACGCACCAGTAACAAACTAAGCTATAACCTGCAGCGCGAGCTGGAGCAACTGCCGCAGAAACTGGAAACGCTGGAAGCGGAATTAGAGGCGTTACAGGCGCAGGTTGCTGACGCAAACTTCTTCAGCCAACCGCATGACCACACCCAAAAGGTGCTGGCCGATCTGTCGCAGGCGGAACAGGCGCTGGAAGAAGCGTTTGAACGATGGGAATATCTGGAAGCGTTGAAAAACGGCGCCTGATTGAGGACTTTTCATGTGCGAACAACATCATGCTGCGCAGCATATTCTGTGCTCACAGTGCGACATGCTGGTGGCGTTGCCGCACCTCGAGCACCGACATAAAGCGACCTGTCCGCGTTGCGGCACGACGCTGACAACCGTGTGGGACGAGCCGAGACGCCGTCCCACCGCCTACGTGCTGGTGGCGCTATTCATGCTGCTGCTGGCCAACCTTTTCCCTTTTATCAGCATGAACGTCGCGGGAGTGACCAGCCAGATTGAACTGCTGGAAATTCCCAGCGTCATGTTTTCGGAAGACTATGCCAGCCTCGGGACGTTCTTCTTGCTGTTTGTGCAACTGGTGCCGGCATTCTGTCTGATTACCATCCTGCTACTGGTAAACCGGGTACCAATGCCTCATCGCCTGAAAGCGTTTCTGGCGCGCGTTCTGTTCACGCTGAAAACGTGGGGGATGGCGGAAATCTTTCTCGCCGGGGTATTGGTGAGTTTTGTGAAATTGATGGCTTACGGCGATATTGGCGTAGGCAGCAGCTTCCTGCCCTGGTGTCTGTTCTGTTTGCTCCAGCTTCGTACCTTCCAGTGCGTCGACCGCCGCTGGCTGTGGGACGATATTGCCCCGATGCCTGCGCTGGCGCAGCCGCTGAAGCCGGGCATCACCGGTATGCGGCAGGGGTTGCGTTCCTGCGCCTGCTGTACGGCCATTTTACCGGTCGACCAACTGGAATGTCCGCGTTGCCACAGCAAAGGCCATGCTCGTCGTAAAAATAGCTTACAGTGGACCATGGCGCTGCTGGTGACGTCGATTATCCTGTATCTTCCCGCCAATATCCTGCCGATCATGATTACCGATCTGCTGGGTGACAAAATGCCGTCGACGATTATTGCCGGGGTGATTTTGTTGTGGAGCGAAGGTTCATATCCGGTCGCAATGGTGATTTTTATCGCCAGTATTATGGTCCCGACGCTGAAGATGATTGCCATTGCCTGGCTGTGTCTGGACGCGAACGGCCTGAAACGGCGTCACCGTGACAGCGAACGCATGCACTTAATCTATGAAGTGGTTGAGTTTGTTGGCCGCTGGTCAATGATTGATGTGTTCGTCATTGCAGTGCTCTCCGCGCTGGTGCGTATTGGGGGGCTAATGAATATTTATCCGGCGATTGGCGCGCTGATGTTTGCGCTGGTTGTCATCATGACCATGTTCTCGGCAATGACGTTTGATCCTCGGCTGTCGTGGGATCGGGAACCTGAATCAAGCCATGAGGAGTCGTAAAAGCATGGAAACCAAGAGTGGGGAGGCAAAAGTGCAGAAAGTGAAAAACTGGTCTCCCGTTTGGATCTTCCCGATTGTGACCGCGCTGATTGGCGCCTGGATCCTGTTCTATCACTATAGCCATCAGGGGCCAGAGGTGACGTTGATCACCACCAACGCGGAAGGGATCGAGGGCGGTAAAACCCGCATTAAAAGCCGAAGCGTGGACGTTGGCGTGGTAGAAAGCACCACGCTGACCGACGATCTGACCCACGTAGAAATTAAGGCGCGTCTGAATTCCGGAATGGAGAAGCTACTGCATAAAGACTCCGTTTTCTGGGTTGTGAAACCGCAGGTGGGGCGTGAAGGCATTAGCGGCCTTGGCACCTTGCTCTCCGGCGCCTATGTGGAGCTGCAGCCGGGCAAAAAAGGCTCGGTGCTAAATCAGTATCAACTGCTGGACTCGCCGCCGCTGGCGCCGCCAGATGCGAAGGGCATTCGCGTGCTGCTCGATAGCAAAAAGGCCGGGCAGCTAAGCCCCGGCGATCCGGTCCTGTTCCGTGGCTATCGCGTGGGGTCGGTGGAAACCAGTACTTTCGATCCGCAGACCCGTAGCATCAGCTATCAGCTGTTTATCAGCGCGCCGAACGATCGCCTGGTGACCAGTAACGTTCGTTTCTGGAAAGACAGCGGCGTGGCGGTGGATCTGACTTCCGCCGGGATGCGCGTTGAGATGGGGTCGCTGGCGACGCTGTTCAGCGGCGGGGTGAGCTTTGACGTGCCGGAAGGCGTCGATCTGGGCCAGCCGATTGCGGAAAAGACGGCGTTTAAGCTCTACGACGATCAAAAAAGCATTCAGGATTCGCTCTATACCCAGCATATCGACTACCTGATGTTCTTTAAGGATTCTATTCGTGGTCTGCAACCCGGCGCGCCGGTTGAGTTCCGTGGGATTCGCCTCGGTACCGTCGCTAAAGTGCCTTACTTTGTGCCGGGCCTGCGCCAGTCGATTACCGATGATTACCGTATCCCGGTGTTGATCCAGATTGAGCCGGAACGTCTCGCGGCCCAGTTTGGCGATAGCCCTGACGTGCGCGGTCATCTGCCGATGCTGATTGAACGTGGGCTGCGTGCGGCGCTGAAAACCGGCAACCTGGTGACCGGCGCGCTGTACGTCGATCTGGATTTCTATCCAAAAGAGCCGGCGATTGCGAAAATGAAAGAGTTTAGCGGTATGGGGATCATCCCAACCGTCAGCGGCGGTCTGGCGCAGATCCAGCAGCGCCTGATGGAGACGCTGGATAAGATCAACAATCTGCCGTTAACGCCAATGGTGCAACAGGCCACCAATACGCTGTCTGAGAGCCAGAATACGATGCGCCACCTGCAAACGACGCTGGATAATCTGAACAAGATTACCGCCAGCCAGTCCGCGCAGCAGCTGCCTGGTGACATGCAGAAAACGCTGCGTGAACTGAATCGCAGCATGCAGGGCTTCCAGCCGGGTTCCGCGGCCTATAACAAGATGGTGGCCGATATGCAGCGTCTGGATCAGGTATTGCGTGAACTGCAGCCAGTGCTGAAGACGCTCAATGAGAAGAGCAACGCGTTGGTGTTCGAAGCGAAGGATAAAAAAGATCCAGAGCCTAAGAGGGCAAAATAATGAAAAAGTGGTTAGTCCTGGCTGCGGCCTGCCTGTTGGCGGCCTGCAGCACCACGGAAAATAAAACGTATTACCAGCTGCCGATAGCGACCGGAACGGTACAAAACGGTGCCAGCACCAGCCAACGCATGCTGTGGATAGAGCAGGTCAGTATTCCTGACTTCCTTGCGGGCAGCGGGGTGGTCTACCAGACCAGCGACGTTCAGTACGTGATTGCCAGCAATAATCTGTGGGCCAGCCCGCTGGATCAGCAGCTGCGTACTGCTCTGGTCTCCAACCTGAGCAATCAGCTGCCTGGCTGGGTGGTTTCATCGCAGCCGTTGGGCAGCGACCAGGATACGTTGAACGTGTCGGTAAGTGGATTCCACGGCCGCTATGATGGCAAAGTGGTGGTGAGCGGCGAATGGCTGCTCAATCATCAGGGGCAGTTAACCAAGCGTCCATTCCACATCGAACTGGCGCAGCAGCAGGATGGTTATGATGCGATGGTGAAAACCTTGGCCCAGGCCTGGAGTCAGGAAGCCGCGTCTATTGCGCGTACCATCAATCGTTAACCATAAGTAGAATTAATTGTTCTAAGGGCCGCTGTCGGTGCAAAACCGACGGCGGTTTTTTTATGTCTGAGGTCAGCGCCTTACCTGTGCCGCCTCACATTTTTTGTACAAATGTTCTTCTGATTAGCTCACAAATATGACATTGGTGTGAATTCTACGCATTGACGGGGCCATTTTTTAGCGGTATTCGTATTACGTGGCCTGCATATTTTGTAGCCACTGTTTTCTTTTCCACCAGACCAAGATATGAGGGAAACGAGGCATGAAGAGACAAAAACGAGATCGCCTGGAGCGGGCACATCAGCGTGGATATCAGGCCGGCATTACCGGGCGTCCGAAAGAAATGTGTCCTTACCAGACTATAAACCAAAGGTCTTACTGGCTGGGAGGCTGGCGAGAAGCCATGGAGGACAGGGCAGTTATTGCCTGACACTGTCTCTTTAAAAAGAAACCTCCGCACTGCGGAGGTTTCGCCTTTAGATTCATAACACCGATTTATCGCCAGCGTATCGCGGCGTTAAATGGCATCAGAATGCAGAAGTGTCCTGGAACAGACCGACTTTCAGGTCGGTCGCGGAGTAGATCAGGCGACCATCAACCAGCACTTCGCCATCCGCCAGACCCATAATCAGACGACGGTTAACGACGCGCTTGAAGTGAATACGGTAGGTGACTTTTTTCGCGGTCGGCAGAACCTGACCAGTGAATTTCACTTCGCCTACGCCGAGGGCGCGGCCTTTGCCTTCACCGCCCAGCCAGCCGAGGTAGAAGCCGACTAACTGCCACATTGCATCCAGGCCCAGGCAGCCAGGCATTACCGGATCGCCGATAAAGTGGCAACCGAAGAACCACAGGTCCGGGTTGATATCCAGCTCGGCTTCAACGTAACCTTTGTCAAAGTTGCCGCCGGTTTCGGTCATTTTCACGACACGATCCATCATCAGCATGCTAGGAGCCGGTAACTGCGGGCCTTTCGCGCCGAACAGTTCACCGCGACCAGAGGCAAGAAGGTCTTCTTTTGTATAAGATTCGCGTTTATCTACCATGTTTTCAGTAAGCCTTATTTTAAGTTCGGGACGCAGGATAGCTAACACGTGTACGCTGAACAAGTCCGATCAGTTGGAATTCGACCGGTTTAACCAGCGTAACGGCCACGGATAGCGGTAGCGAGGCTCCTGCTGCGTGGCTTGTGCGATGCGTTCCTGAATAGTTTGCAACAGCGTCTGACCTTCGCCGTCCCAGTTGAGCTGCGTCAGAAGCGGCAGCGCATCGGTGACGTCATCAATAGCCCAGATGGAGAACTCGCCGGCCTCGACGGCTTCCTGCACCTCGGTGGCAAGGCTCAGATGGCGCACGTTGGCAGAAGGGATAATCACTCCCTGTTTGCCGGTCAGGCCACGTTGGGCGCAGATAGCGAAGAAACCTTCAATTTTTTCGTTCAGCCCGCCGACCGGCTGAGCGCGGCCAAACTGGTCAACGGAACCGGTCATGGCAATGCTCTGATTGATTGGCACGTTAGCCAATGCGCTAATCAGCGCGCACAGCTCGGCCATTGAGGCGCTATCGCCATCGACCTCGCTGTATGACTGCTCAAAGGTGAGTGAAGCGGAGAAGGGGATCTGCTGATCCAGATCGAGCTCGGCCATCAGGAATGCCTGCATCAGCATCATGCCTTTGGCATGGATGTTACCGCCAAGCTCGGCCTTACGTTCAACGTCGGTAAATTCGCCATCACCAATATGCACGACGCAGCTAATGCGTGAAGGCTCGCCAAACGGGCGTGGGTGACCCGGGAAATCGATCACCGACAGGGCATTTATCTGCCCAATGCATTCGCCTTCGGTTTCAATCAGAATTTGTTCAAGTAGGATTTCATCCTGCATACGCTCGGCGAGGAAACCTTCGCGCCACTGACGCTGGGTAAGCATGGTTTTCAGCTGCTCGGCGTTGATAACGGCGTCAGAGGTAAACGGCGCGGCTTCACGTAGCTGGCGGCTAATCCACAGCGGACAGAGCGGCATAATCTCCTGATCGCCGGTATAGCGTGCGCCTTCCTGCATCAGCAGCGGCCAGGCATCGGCGGCCAGGCCTGGCAGGGATTTCTCACGTGCCACTTGCCACACCCACTGGCACCACTGGCGCAGGGTCTCTTCGTCGGCGAGCTGCAGACTGTCTTCGAACTCACTGTACAGCGAGGACTCAGTCAATTCGGGCTCCATCTCCTGGAATTCGGCCAGTGATTCTCGTTCGCCCACCAGGATGACTTTCAGGTTGATTGGCATGGAAGGAATGCTGACCGGCAGCGGACGGGCGTCATCGAAGGTCAGCCAGTCAAAACGCTGCTGAAGGACCTGATTCTTTAAACGCATCCACAGCAGCGGCTGCGACATTAGCGTGCGCAACGGCAGCACGAGGATGCCGCCGTTGGCTTGATGCACCAGGCCAGGCTGTAAACTGATTTCGCCGTTAAACTGGCGTACGCAGCCAAAGAGCTGTTCAGCTTCAACCCAGTCGGCGAAGATAACAGGCCCCTGGCTGGCAAACGTATCATCGGCGCTGCGCGCAGGCGTCATCGTGACCTTGCCGCCGGTAACCTGATAATCGACGCCCGTCAGGGTCGATTCATCGCTATCGCGCAGAGAGCGTGTTGTTTGCGTCAGCAGGTGCAGATACTCTTTTTCTTCTGGTGCTTTGACCAGCAAGAAAGGGGAGACGCCCTGAGGGTGCAGAAACTGCTCAAGTGCGTAATGTAAACGAGCCTGCAGCTCGCTGAATAAAGAGTCGTTTTCTGAGGCTAAATCAGGCTGGGCAAATAGCGCCTGGAATGCTTCAGTCGCGGGGGCGAGAAAGCGCCGGGAAAGAGTATTTATAGTCAATGTCGCTATTTTTAGTCAGATGTAAAGTGCGTGATTATACCTGATGCCGCGGGGAAGCTCACGGAGAATACAGAAGTATCTTCTGCGATGGCTTTTATCCATATCACAGTTGCAGATTTCTTCTCAGCACATTGAGAAAAAACTGTTATCCTGAAAAGAGTTACACGGTCACACTGAGATCGCCATGAAATATCAACAACTGGAAAATCTTGAAAGCGGCTGGAAGTGGAAATACCTGGTGAAAAAACACCGGGAAGGTGAGCCTGTCACCCGCTACATTGAAGCCAGCGCCGCGCAAGAGGCCGTCGATGTTTTGCTGACACTGGAACACGAACCGGTTCAGGTTAATAGCTGGATTGCTCAGCATATTAATCCGCAACTGGTGAACCGTATGAAGCAGACGATACGTGCGCGCCGTAAGCGTCATTTTAACGCCGAGCATCAGCATACCCGTAAGAAATCTATCGACCTGGAATTTGCCGTCTGGCAGAGGCTGGCAGGGCTGGCGCAGCGTCGCGGTAAGACGCTCTCGGAGACGATCGTTCAGCTGATTGAAGATGCGGAAAATAAAGAGAAATACGCGAGTAAGATGTCCAGCCTGAAGCAGGATCTCGAGGCCATGCTAGGGAAAGAAAAATAGCCCTGGCTGCGGTCGGACTCCTCTTTGCTGACAGCAGAAAATGGCCGAAAAAAAACCCCGCAGCGCGGGGTTTTTTTATGAGACGAGAACTTAAGCCGCTGGCTGAGTTACAACGTCTTTAACGCCTTTAACTTCGATCTCTACGCGACGATCCGGTGCCAGGCAGTCGATCAGTGCAGCGCGAGCTTTCACGTTGTCACAGGTGTTGCCGGTAACCGGGTTGGATTCGCCCATGCCACGTGCAGAGATTTTGTCAGACGGGATACCTTTGGAGATCAGGTAATCAACAACGGACTGAGCACGTTTCTCAGACAGACCCTGGTTGTAAGCGTCAGAACCGATGCGGTCAGTGAAGCCCAGAACAACTACGGAACCGTCTTTCGGATCCAGGTTGCTCAGCTGGGAGTACATCTGATCCAGAGCCTGTTTACCTTCCGGTTTCAGGGTCGCTTTGTTGAAGTTGAACAGAACGTCAGACTTCAGAGTGAAGTGTTTGGTCTGTACTTCTGGAGCCGGAGCCGGAGCCGGAGCAACTACCGGAGCAGCAGCATCCTGCTGGCCGAAGCGGTAGGAAACGCCTACGCTCAGCATGCCGTTATCAGGACGTACACCTACAGTGTTTGCGTCGCCGATGTTGTTAACCCACTGGTATTCCAGACGGGTAGCAATGTCACGAGTGACAGCCCACTCAACGCCGCCAGCGAATACTGGGGAAACGCCGGTGTCGTGGTTTTTACCAATCTGGTTGTTGTTGGAGTCTGCACGCCAAACCATACCACCCAGACGAGTGTAGATGTCCAGATCGTCAGTAACTGGGTAGCCCAGTTTAGCAGTCAGCTGAACGCCTTGAGCTTTCAGAGCGCCATTGGTCTGGCTGCCGGTGTATTCCATACGGCCCAGCCAGTCGTAACCCATTTCGAAACCAACGTACGGGTTAACCTGGTAACCACCGAACGCGCCTGCGCCCAGCTGGCTGTTGTGGGTAGAACCGTTGTTGTTCAGGTCACTCTGGTACCAACCGGTGTCATGGAACTGGGACCAACCCAGTTTACCACCAGCATACCAGGTGTTGTCTTGCGGAGCGGCCTGCGCTACGGAAGCGAAGCCTGCCAGTGCCACTGCAATCGCGATAGCTGTCTTTTTCATTTTTTGCGCCTCGTTATCATCCAAAATTTGCCATGAAGTTCTAAATAGACTCACGGTTAAATCCTTCCACCGGGGGCGGGGCTTAGTTAAATACTTAGCAGAACTCTGCGGTGTTAAGCTGAGCACCCCTGGCGATGTAAAGTCTACAACGTCGTTGGAAACTTACAAGTGTGAACTCCGTCAGGCTTATGAAAAAAAAAGACTTGTATACGCAATATTTAACAAATGTGTCGAAAAAATAATCGACATAAAATTCGGGAAACCGCATCAGACCAGCATTCTGCCTGTAATCATCCATAAAAACGGACAGATAAAAAAAATGCAAAAAAAATCCCAGGAAAATTCTTAATTTCGCTTAATGGTACAAATTCGAGTGAATTTTTAGCCCATTAAATTGTCCTGTTGGATGTAATGCGGTCTGAACTGGTCGCATAATGAACACCATTGCGTTACCTTCTTCCGCCGCGTTTTGTAAACGAGCATGTTCTTCTACGGACAATTCTTCGCTCAGCCAACCAATAACGACACTATAATTACCGGTACGTGATGCGCGAACCATCGAGTCGAGCATATCGCAGGGTGACATCTGGCGAAGCTGCATGACTTTTGTGAGCGGCAGACCAGAGGCCTGTACCCACTGGCGGCTTAACTTCTGCTGCGGCGTGAGCCACAGCTGCCAGCGAGACTGCTGACCTAGCTGCTGTAACAATGGCAGCAGTAACAACTGTGCCATCATCGGTTGATCTTCGCGATAGAGCACTTCACTAATTAAAGCGGCAGGGGTGCTGTTTACCGGAGTAAAAGCATGGGAAGCCGTTGTGGCGGCTGTGACAGAAGAACGATTTACGACACCAGAAGTATACATAGCTAATCCAACCTTGTGGGTTACTGTATGAATATACAGTACTACCCCAAAGTCTAAAGATCAACCTCATTTTCTGAAAGCATCTCGCAAAATTGCACAAGAAATACTCATGATGACAAATTCATCTTGCCGTACCGGTAGAACTTCCCTATGTTGCTTGTTATATGAACGATTAATAAATTTAATGTATTCATGTGCATGATTATTAAGGATTAATCATGAAGATTATCTCTTATAAACGGATTTACCAATCCCAGGAATATTTCTCGGTGTTGGGGAAAGTGAAGTCTCGGGCACTGTTTGGCGGCTATAGTCTGGCCGTCGACAATACCGTCTTTGCTATGGTCGCAGAAGGTGAGCTGTATCTGAGGGCGTGCGAAAAAAACGCCACCTATCAGGCCCAGCACTCACCGCCACTGTTAACGGTACGTAAACGAGGGCATGCGCAGCAGCTTAACTATTTTCGCGTCGATGAACGGCTGTGGTCGAATAAAGCAGAACTGCTTTTGCTTGGTCAGTTCGCGCTTGAAGATGCGCAAAGTGAGAAGCGTCGACGGCGGCATTTACGGCTCAAAGATCTTCCCAATCTCTCTTTTCATATGGAACTGCTGTTGCATGAAGCAGGTATTAAGGACGTCCGTACGCTGCGGCAAATGGGTTCTAAAACGGCGTGGATGCGGCTTCGGCAGTTACGTAAACAGCTGAGTGTGAATGTGTTGTATTCGCTGGAGGGGGCTATCATCGGCGTTCATGCCGCGGCGCTCCCGGCGAAAACGCGCCAGGAGCTGGAAACGTGGGTGCAAAATTACACCCAGAAAAGGTAATTAGCGCATCACCTGCTTCTGCAGACGGCAGATTTCAGGCAGCAGAGAAATCATCAGGCCGATTTGTTGCAGAACCAGTGGCTCTTTGCTGTCCGGACGAGGATCGAGATGATGGATCCTCGCCGCGAGCCCACTTAATGCCTGCTGAACCCGCTGTTCATCTGCGGGCTGATGATGCAGCGCATCGTCGACGTAGCAGACGGCGTCGTCCAGAAGCGCCAGAATCTCTGCGGTGGTCAGTTTTTCGCGATGGGCACCCAGCGCCGAGATATAGCTGGTGAGCGTGTGGTTCAGGCACAGTAAGCGGAACGCGGTTTCCCGCATTTCGGCGGTGACCTTCGGTTCGGTAGACATGTTGGATACCACCGAGGCCAGCTCAGCATCCCGATTATGCGCATCGCGGCGCGCAATACGGTAGGCCAGACGGTTATCGCGGCCCTGATGATACTGCTCGAGAATTGCATCCAGATAGCGACAGTTAGCGTCCACGGCTCGCTCCAGAACGCGCGGCAGGTTACGGAATTTCCAGTCTGGCCAGATAAAACTCACCGCCAGCCAGGCAATACCGCAGCCAATCAACGTATCCACCACGCGTGGCAACGCCACTTCGAACCCTTCGCCCAGCAGGTTAAAGCACAGGAGCACGAGCAGGGTAATGAACATCGTCGCGTGAGCGTATTGTACGTTGCGAAAAGCGAAGAACAGCACGCCTGTGACCACAATCAGTATCAGTTGCCCTTCCAGCGAGGGCACCAGCCAGAGAATCGGCAGGCCCAACGCTACGCCGACTAGCGTGCCGATAATACGCAGCGCCAGGCGATGGCGAGTGGCGTTGTAGTTCGGCTGGCAGACGAACAGGCTGGTGAGCAAAATCCAGTAGCCGTGCTGTAATCCGGTCAACTGGATAAAGGCATAGCCAACGCACAGCACCACCGACATGCGCACCGCGTGGCGGAACAGCGCGGACTCCGGCGACATATTACGACTCAGGCGTGAAAGAATATCGTCGAAACCGTGCAGGCTATCATCGGCAAGCACATTCTCCGTTTCGCTGTTCGTTTGCGACGGCGACTGTTCAGACTCAATGGTGGCGAGTTGGGCGTCGATGGCCCGCAGGTTGTTGAGGAGAAAACCCAGCGCTTTCATCTGCTCCGGCGCGGTACCGCTGGCGCGCACGCGATCCAGCGCGGCATCCAGATGGGTGAAGGCGCGCTCAAAACGGGCGTCATGCTGATAAGGCGTGCGCAGCAAAATAGCCTTAGCCAGATCCTGACAGGCGATAGACTGCATTGAAAGCAGGCGCTGGAAGCGGAACATCACATCGCTGTAGCGGAACTGGTCGCGTAGCGCCTGATATTGTATATGCGATGAGCTGGCCCGCTCGTGGATATCCTGGGCGACAAAATAATAGTGCAGCGTACGACGAGTGCTACGTTGGCCGCGGTCGCCGCGCAGACGCGTTAATAAAGACGCTTTCGTCTGATTGAGTGTCGACACCAGTTGTCCGTTTGCCAGCGCCAGCTCATACAGCGGCGCCTGATTATCGTCATCAAGATCGGGATCGAACAGGCGTGACTTCAGCTCCAGATAGCGGGCAAGCTGCTCGTAGCTGCGGGCGAGGTTATCCTGCAATGGGCGGATAGGAAATATCAGGTGCCCGGTCAGCGTCAGGACGTTATACCACACGGCACCTGCAATCAGCAGCAGCGGCTGCTGATACCAGTGAGCGTAGAGCGATACGCCGAGCATTGTGTAAATGGCAATCAGCAGCGCGCCAAAGGCGATGGTGGCGTACCGTTGCCCCAGCCCGCCCAGCAGAATAAACCCGATGGTCGACACGGTGAGCCCCAGCGCAAACAACCACGGCCAGGGAAATAGCACTTCAACCGATGCTGAAGCGATAAAAAAGCAAATCAGGGTGATAACCAGGTTACGTAGCCGCCCGGTCAGGCGGTCGTCGAGATCCGTTAGCGCAGCGGCGACCACCCCAAGGGTGAGCGGGATGGTCAGCTTTGCATCGCCCAGCCACCAGGGCAGGGCGGTTGTGCCAATGAGCGCAATAAATATTCTGGCGTTGTACAGCCAGGTACTGTTCCATGTATAGCGGCGAAGCAGCGGGCTTAGCATAGCGGTTAAGAGTCCTGATTACTGAAAACGGCGACGGGCATTTGCTTCGCGCGCAGCGCGCGCCACTTCGACGGGCACCACCCGACGCCCAACTGGCCACAGGGCAATAGCGGCTATTTTAAAGTTCGCAATCCCGACCGGGATACCGATAATGCTGATGCATTGGGCGATGCCAGCCATAATGTGCGTCAGGCACAGCCACCAGCCAAATAGCACAAGCCACAGAATATTGAGCAGGGTGCCGCCCGCATTCATTACGCTACTTTTGGCCCCCGGTTCAAGTTCATCGACGTGCACCGCTTCGTTGCCGTACGGCACCAGCGACAGCTTAGTGATCTCCCAGCATGAGCGAGTCAGCGGCAGCGTAATAATCAGAACGATGCTGACGAGTGTTGCCAGCAGCCAGCCGAGAGTTGTCAGAAAACCACCTAATACAAAATTCAAAATATTCAGAACAGTACGCATAAATCCTCACTGCAGCGCTGTGAATAATAAGACCTGCTGATTGTAACGTTTTTTTAGGCTGGAGCACCTATTCTCTGGCGGTTACACTGTGAGATATCGAAAAAGTCAGGATTCGGCACGACATGGAATTAAAAGCAACGACGCTGGGTAAGCGCATGGCGCAGCATCCTTATGACCGGGTTGAGATCCTCAACGCGGGCGTACGGGTGTCCGGCCCTCAGCATGAATATCTCATCCCCTTTAATCAGTTACTGGCGATTAACTGCAAGCGCGGCCTGGTGTGGGGAGAGCTGGAGTTCGTGCTGCCCGAGAATAAAGTTGTGCGCCTGCACGGGACAGAATGGGGCGAGACGCAGCGCTTTCACCGTCATCTGTTGGGATTGTGGCAGCAGTGGAGCGCGGAGATGAGTGACATCGCCGCCGGGCTGTTGGATGAACAGCTGGCGGTTATTGCCGGGAGCCGCGAAGAGAATCGCTGGTTGACTCGCCAGCAGGCGCAGGACATTCGTCAGCGGATCGTTAAGGCGCTGGAGGGTCTGCCGCTGCCGACAAACCGACTGGAAGAATTTGATAACTGTCGCGAGGCCTGGCGGCAGTGTCAGGCGTGGCTGGCAGATAAAGAAAGCGGGCGCGCGCTACATAATCAGCGTTACACCGAAGCAATGCTGGAACAGTACAGCGACTTCTTTGCGCGTATAGAATCGTCACCGCTGAACCCGTCCCAGGCGCGTGCAGTGGTCAACGGCGAGCGTTCGTTACTGGTGCTGGCGGGAGCCGGTAGTGGTAAAACGTCGGTGCTGGTGGCGCGTGCAGGCTGGTTGCTTGAGCGCGGCGAAGCCTCGGCGGAACAGATTTTGCTGCTGGCCTTTGGCCGTAAGGCGGCTGAAGAGATGGACGAGCGCCTGCAAACGCGCCTGCATACCGATGCCATCACCGCGCGTACTTTCCATGCGCTGGCGCTGTCAATCATTCAGCAAGGCAGTAAGAAGGTGCCGGTCGTCAGTAAGTTGGAGAACGATGCTGCTGCTCGCGCTAAATTGTTTATCGCGTGTTGGCAGCAGCAGTGCCGGGAGAAAAAAGCGCAGGCCAAAGGTTGGCGCCTGTGGTTACAGGAAGAGCTGGGCTGGGATGTAGAGGAAGACAGCTTCTGGGAAGATGAAAAAATCATCAAGCGAATGGGCAGCCGTCTTGACCGCTGGGTCAGCCTGATGCGTATGCATGGCGGTTCCCAGGCCGAGATGATTGCCGGTGCGCCGGAGGAGATTCGGGATCTGTTCGGCAAGCGGGTTAAGCTGATGGCGCCGATGTTGAAGGCGTGGAAAGCCGCGCTGAAAGCCGAAAATGCCGTCGATTTCTCCGGTCTGATTCACCAGGCGATTATCATCCTCGACAAGGGGCGCTTCGTCAGCCCGTGGAAGCATATTCTGGTCGACGAATTTCAGGATATCTCCCCGCAACGGGCGGCGCTGCTGGCGGCGCTACGTAAACAAAACTCGCAGACTTCACTTTATGCCGTTGGCGATGACTGGCAGGCAATTTACCGCTTTAGCGGCGCGCAGCTGTCGTTGACCACCGCCTTCAACCACTATTTTGGTGAAGGGGATAACTGCGCGCTGGATACCACCTATCGCTTCAACAACCGCATCGGTGAAATTGCTAACCGCTTTATTCAGCAAAACCCGCACCAGCTGAATAAACCGCTGAACAGTCTGACCACGGGCGACAAAAATGCTGTCACTCTGCTGGAGGACGATAAGCTTGATGCGCTGTTTGATAAGCTCAGCGGCTACGTGACGCCGGACCAGCGTATACTGGTGCTGGCTCGCTATCACCACCTCAAGCCTGCTGCCCTCGAGAAAGCGGCCACGCGCTGGCCGAAGCTGAATATTGATTTCATGACCGTGCACGCCAGTAAGGGCCAGCAGGCGGATTATGTGATTGTACTCGGGCTACAGGAAGGTTTTGACGGTTTTCCGGCCCCTGCGCGTGAGTCGATTATGGAGCAGGCGTTGCTGCCTGAGCCGGAAGATTTTCCCGATGCTGAAGAGCGGCGCTTGTTGTACGTGGCGATGACTCGCGCACGACTGCGCGTCTGGCTGCTGTTCAATAAGGCGCAGCCGTCGCCGTTCGTGGAGGTGTTAAAACAACTGTCGGTGCCGGTGGCGAGAAAACCGTAATCGAAGAACGGAGCCGACACCGCGTCGGCTCCGGGAACGTGAGGAATTATTTCAGGCGTTCTGCCAGATAGCGCTGATAGTCTGGGATCAGAATATCCACGGGTTCGCTGAAGTTCGGCGACTGAATAATAAAGTCGGCGGTAGCGGCATTGGTGGCTACTGGAATATTCCAGACGGTTGCCAGACGCAGCAGGGCCTTCACGTCCGGGTCATGGGGTACGGCGTTGAGCGGATCCCAGAAGAAGATCAGCACGTCGATTTTCCCTTCGGAGATCAGCGCGCCAACCTGCTGGTCGCCGCCCATCGGGCCGCTGAGCATCGCCTGGACTTCCAGGCCTGTTGCGCGTTGTACCAGGTTACCGGTGGTGCCGGTCGCTGACAGCGTGTGGTTTGCCAGGCAGGCCTGATGGCGCTGTACCCATTTCATCAGCATATCTTTGCAGTGGTCATGCGCGACCAGCGCGATGTGTTTACGCGCCGGTAAGGTGCGTGTTGTCAGTTCCATGTGTCTTTCCCTGAGTGTTGAATCCAGACAGATTACTGCATGCGAATCAGGCTGCAAGCCCTGATTGGCAAAAATTTGACGCCCGACATTAGCGGACTAGCGTACACTTAAGTGATTGGCCAGGAGGATAATGATGACTGAAAACGAGATTGCCAGCATTTTGACGACCACGCGAACCATCGCGCTGGTGGGCGCCAGCGACAAGCCGGACCGTCCAAGCTACCGGGTGATGAAATACCTGTTGGATCAGGGCTATCACGTGATCCCTGTTTCGCCGAAGGTTGGCGGCAAAACGCTGCTCGGGCAGCAAGGCTATGCCACCCTTGCCGAAGTGCCGGAGAAGGTCGATATGGTTGACGTATTCCGCAATTCGGAAGCCGCGTGGGGCGTGGCGCAAGAGGCGATAGCCATCGGGGCGAAGACGTTGTGGCTGCAGCTTGGCGTGATTAACGAACAGGCGGCTGTGCTGGCGCGCAATGCGGGGATGCAGGTGGTGATGGATCGGTGCCCGGCGATTGAGATCCCTCGTCTGGGCCTCGCGAAATAAACGCGCGTGCTGAGAATACAAAAAAACCCGCATAGCGGGCTTTTTATTAACGCGGCAATCAGTTACGCAGCCGCGGTGCCTGTAGCTGTCGGCGGATGGTACGCGCCAGTTCATCCATCGTCGGTTGTTCGGGATGATCCTCGCTCGGCTCACTGCTCAACTGGGCTTCGGCCAGATAGGTATGCACCGGCTGACCTTCGTCATCCTCCATCACCACGTGATACCACGGCAACGCGCGTAGTTCGTCGTTAGCCGCCAGATCGTCGGGATCAGGATCGTCAAGCGAGTAAACCGGGTCGATATCTACCACCACGCCCAGATAGCCCAGCAGGGAGTGACGCACCTGCTGGCCGATACCGAATTTGCTGGTAATCATCATACTCACCTCCCGGGAAATGGCCTCTCTCTACTTCTACTATATATATAGACACCATTTCGCTTTTCAAGTTACATGACGCGGCAGGCAAATCCTTTCAAGTACAGTCCTTCCGGGTACGTCGCAATCACCGGGTGATCGGCTGCCTGACGGAACTGCTCTATAAATTGTACATCACGACCGGCATCTACAGCGGCGTCGGCAATGATTTTCTGGAATAAATCTGCGGTCATCAGGCCAGAACAGGAGAAAGTCAGCAACACGCCGCCCGGATTCAGTAACTGAATAGCCAGCATGTTGATGTCTTTATAGCCGCGGCAGGCGCCCATCAGCTGGCTTTTGTTTTCGACGAATTTCGGCGGATCCATCACGATGACATCGAATTTCTCGCCCTGATCGCGATATTTACGCAGCAGTTTAAACACGTCGTCGCGCACGAACTCCGCTTTGCTCAGGTCGAGTTTGTTCAGCTCAACGTTCTGGCGCGCAACGTCCAGCGCTTCCTGAGACGTATCGACGCTGGTGACCTGGCGGCAGCCGCCCATCAGCGCCGAAACGGCAAAACCGCCGGTGTAAGAGAAGCAGTTCAGGACGCGTTTGTCTTCAACATAGCGGCGGGTCGCCAGGCGGCTATCGCGCTGATCGAGGTAATAACCAGTTTTATGGCCACCCTGAATATCGACCAGCAGCTTCATGCCGTGTTCTTCAATCGGCAGCAGCGCTGGCGGCAATTCACCGGTCACCGGCCCTTGGGTCAGCTCCATGCCTTCTTTTTTACGCACCGCAACATCGCTACGATCGTAGATGGCGCATTCCGGGTAGAGGGTTTGCAGGGCGCTAATCAGCGCGGCGCGCTGGTATTCGGCACCGGCACTCAGCAGTTGCAGCACCAGGAAGTTGCCGAAACGGTCAATGGTGACGCCCGGCAGACCGTCAGATTCACCGGCGATCAGACGGTAGCTATCCAGCCCATCTTTTTTCGCCAGCCAGTCGCGCCAGCTTTGCGCCTGCTGAAGGCGGCGGACGAAGAAATCGATATCGATGCTTTCATTAGCGTCAAACGTCCAGACGCGAGCGCGGATCTGCGAGGCGGGGGAATACGCGCCGCGGGCTAACCATTTACCCTGATGGTCGACAATATCAATGGTCTCACCGAGGCTGGCTTTGCCTTCCATGCGGGCAACCGCGCCGGAAAAGACCCAGGGATGACGGCGCAGCAATGATTTTTCGCGCCCTTTGGCTAACACTAAACGTACACTCATAGTTAATTTTCTGGCTGTTTGATGGAATCAGGCTGCATTTTCCCGACTTCCCTGCACAATTGCAACGCGCGAGGGCAGAATGTCGGGAGAAATGGCGCTACAGTTGAGACAGACAGAGGAGGAATAAAGATGGATAAGTGTGTGATTTGTTGGGTTTACGGTAAGGTGCAGGGGGTCGGCTTCCGCTTCTTTACTCAACAGGAAGCGCAGCGCCTTGGCCTACGCGGCTACGCGCTCAATCTTGATGATGGCAGCGTCGAGGTGGTTGTCTGCGGTAACGATGAACAGGTCGAAAAGCTGCTGGCATGGCTCAAGGCAGGCGGGCCGCGTAGCGCGCGGGTTGATAAAGTTCTGGCGGAACCACATCAACCCGAAAAAGCGTGGAGCAACTTCAGTATTCGCTATTAAATGCACTTCACCGGTTTTGGCAGGCCGGCGATTTTCGTTGCCTGTTTAGCCGGGCCTTTCGGGAACAGGCGGTATAAATAGCGGCTGTTGCCTTTCTCTTCGCCAAAGGTGTTGGCCATGGCTTTCACCAGCATGCGGATTGCCGGCGAGGTGTTGAATTCCAGGTAAAATTCGCGCACAAAGCGCACCACTTCCCAATGTTCAGGGCTGAGTTCAATGCCTTCGTTCGCGGCAATGGCCTCGGCCAATCCTTCGCTCCACAGAGTGGTGTCTTTCAGATAGCCTTCGCTATCGGTCTCAATTTCGGTGTTCTGATAGATAAGCATAATATTTCACACAACAAACAGATGGCGGGAAGTGTAGCAAATAAAAAGGCCCCGCATAAGCGAGGCCCTGATGTTGATGAGCAGGTAGGTTAGTCGCGGCTGGCGAAACCGAGGATGCTCAGCAGGCTGACAAAGATGTTGTACAGCGAGACGTACAGGCTAACGGTCGCGCGGATATAGTTGGTTTCCCCGCCGCGAATGATGTTGCTGGTCTCAAACAGGATGGCGCCGGAAGAGATCAGGATAAACACCGCGCTAATGGCCAGGTGCAGCGCCGGCAGTTGCAGGAAGATATTAGCCACCATGCCAATCAGCACCACGACGATACCGGCCATCAGCATCCCGCCGAGGAACGACATATCTTTGCGAGTGGTCAGCACATAGGCAGAACAGCTGAAGAACACCAGCGCGGTGCCGCCCAGCGCCATACCAATCACATCGCCCATACCCGCGGACAGGTAGGCGTTAA
This sequence comes from Kluyvera sp., assembly GCF_965301105.1. Lineage (NCBI taxonomy): Bacteria > Pseudomonadati > Pseudomonadota > Gammaproteobacteria > Enterobacterales > Enterobacteriaceae > Kluyvera > Kluyvera sp. The sequence continues at coordinate 103,913 of NZ_CBDKZX010000003.1, read as the reverse complement.
GAATCGGCCCGAGGATATAGCCCAGGAAGCCGGTAAAGGCGAAGGCAGACAGAATACCAACCGGTTTATCCGCCGTTTTATAGGTCAGGAACATCAGGCCGTACATGCCGACCAGCGTCAGAATTAAGCCCGGAGATGGCAGCCCCAGCACGGTGCTGGCGGTGGCGGTGATGGCGGAAAACGCCAGCGTCAGGCTCAGCAGGAAATAGGTGTTACGCAGGACTTTATGTGTGCTCAGCAGCGATGAGCGGTCACGCGATGAAGTAATTATGCGATCCATGAGTCACTCTCTTATGACAGATGTTATTAGTGGCACAGCATAAGAAATCTCTCTTTTATTCCCAAATCTTTTTACCCATCTTTACTCAGACTTCTGGCTCGTCACAGAAACACAATATAAAGCACGAAAGAGCGAGATCAATCTCTTATAGGTTATTGAAAGCACTTGCGTTATCAACCGTCTGTGCCAAGAGTGAACAGGGTTCTAACAACAAGGCAATGGAAATGAAATTATACAAACATAACAACATCACGATGGTTCTACTGGCAATGGGTCTGGCTGGGGCGGCGCAGGCCGCGACCGTGCCGGAAGGAACGCAGCTTGCTGACAAACAGGAGCTGGTGCGCAGCAACGGCAATGAGCCTGCTTCGCTCGACCCACATAAGGTTGAAAGCGACGTTGAGTTTAATATCATCAGCGACCTGTTCGACGGGCTGGTGGCGGTGAAACCGGACGGCAGCATTGAGCCGCGGCTGGCGGAATCCTGGGAGAATAAGGACAACACCGTCTGGACTTTCCATTTACGCCCGGGCATTACATGGTCTGACGGTTCGCCCATCACCGCGCAGGATGTCGTCTGGAGCTGGCAGCGTCTGGTGACGCCAGCCACCGCGTCGCCGTACGCCAGCTATCCGGGCAACATGCATATTATGAACGCTGCCGATATTGCGTTGGGTAAGAAAACGCCGGATACGCTTGGCGTGAAGGCGATTAACGACACCACGTTGGAAGTGACGCTGACGCAGCCTACTTCCGCGTTTCTTGCCATGCTGGCGCACCCGTCCATGGTGCCGCTCGATAAAGTGCTGATTGGTCGCTACGGCGATAAATGGGTGAAGCCGGAACACTTTGTTGGCAGCGGCGCGTATCATTTATCTCAGTGGGTGGTGAACGAGCGGATCGTAGCCGAGCGTAATCCGCGTTACTGGAATGATAAGCAGACGGTGATTAATAAGGTGACCTATCTGCCTATCCGCTCCGAAGCGGCCGACGTTAACCGCTACAAGGCGGGAGAGATCGATATTGTGTATACGCTGCCGATCAACCAGTTTAGCCAGTTGAAAAAAACCTTAGGCAGCGAGGTGGACGTGTCGCCGCAGCTGGCAACCTATTACTACGAGTTCAATACCACCAAAGCGCCGTTTAACGATGCCCGCGTACGCCGCGCGTTGAACATGGCGCTGGATAAAGACATCATCGCCGATAAGGTCATGGGGCAGGGGCAGCGGCCGGCGTGGGTAATCAGCCAGCCGGAGATTGGCGGCGTGAAGCTGAACGGCCCGGATTACGCATCATGGCCGCGCGATAAGCGAATTGCTGAAGCGAAAAAACTGCTGGCGGAGGCCGGGTTTAACGACGCGCATCCATTATCATTCAATTTGCTCTACAACACCTCTGAATCACACCAGCGGGTGGCGATTGCGGCTTCTTCAATGTGGAAGAAAAATCTCGGCGTCGAAGCTAAGCTGCAAAACCAGGAGTGGAAAACCATGCTGGATGCGATGCATACGGGTAACTTTGACGTCGTACGCTACGCGTGGATCGCCGACTACGATGACGCTTCCACTTTCCTGAACACCTTCCGTACCGGCGACAGTGAGAATACCGCAAAGTACAGCAACCCGGATTATGACGCCGCGCTGCTCGATGCGGCGAAAACACAGGACGCTGCCCAGCGTGCCCGTGACTACCAGAAAGCAGAAGACCTGCTGGCGCGCGATGTGCCGGCCATTCCGGTCTATCACTATGTGCGCACGCATCTGGTGAAACCGTGGGTAGGCGGTTTTACCCCTGACCGCCTGGGGTATTACTACACCAAAGATATGTTTATCAAAAAACATTAAGCAGGATGAGGGCGGGAAAAGCGTTTTAAAACTAGCCATTTTGTTGTTTTTTCAGACGAATAACAACTTTTTGGCTGTTTTTCAGGCAAACGAACGTTTTGGTGCTTTACAGGTCCGTTCGGGATGTTTATAGTGCGCCTCATTGGAAGCGTGGCCGAGCGGTTGAAGGCACCGGTCTTGAAAACCGGCGACCCGAAAGGGTTCTAGAGTTCGAATCTCTACGCTTCCGCCAAATACTAGCCCCGAGCAACTTTGTTGCTCGGGGCTTTTTCGTTCCTGCGATTTTCTCTTCATTTTTTCCTGTGCCCGCCATCGGCCTTGAGCAATAAGGCGTCGACCTACCACCAATAAATGCGGTGTCTTTTATCGTCGGGAAGCGCAATGCGCTCGAAGTGGAGCGTCATTCACAGGGACAAGGAGTAAATTTCAGTTAAGTCTTTCGGTTGAGAAGTAGGAATAGTCTGTATTTTGCTATTTTTTTTAGCATTAAAATCAAAGTATTAATTTTTTACCTGTCGATTTCATGCCATTTATGTGGCGTATTAATTGATGCCATTACTACAACGGAAGTATTAGTGTCTACACTCGTATTAACCGATGCGTTGCGTCCTCTGTATTTAATTGCAGCGATGAATGACGGGTTGGTGAATATCATCGAGAGTAAAACATGATGTTAATCACGGAAGTAGTTAATGATAAAAAAGAGGTGTAAGGAAATACAGGATATATTCTTCTTGATAAGGCTATTTAATTATAAATAAAAAACAATTCACGCAACATTCAATGATTACTGTGCTACCAGCCTGAGACCCTTGTGGTGCGCGGTTGTTGGGATTGCATTAACTATTCATCAAGGGAATATATTTTTAAGTATATCCTGTTAATAATTGCCATGGTAAATCATTAAATACTTAAGCTGATATTAACCATGGTGGTTTTACTGGTTTTTTAAACTCAGCGAAAGATTTTCATCGTGCTTTGTTTTTTTAGGTGTTTGTGTGCCGGGATATATTTATGTGATTGCTAACAATAACCAGTTCATAATTGTTTGTGACGAGGTTCTAATCATATGGCTAATATCTCTATTATTGCCCGGAGTGGCGCAACCACCTCTACCGTATCAGGTGAAACCGTAAGCCTCATTTCACCCAGCATTGTCAAAATCAACATTAGCCCTCGTGACGTTGCCGGACTGGAGCGCAGTGGCAACGACCTCGTTATCTCGCTGAGAAATGGCGAAAAGATTACCATCGAGAACTATTTCGTGCTCGATACTGAAGGGCACCGCAGTGAACTGGTGCTTGAGGATCAGAATGGCGCGCTGTGGTGGGTCGAAGAACCGACTGACGGTCTGCATTTTGCGCCACTGGCCGATATTGATGCTCTACTGATTACCCAAAGTAGCACCGAAGGCGCCATGCCGTGGATCCTGGGCGCGCTGGGTATTGGCGCTGGGATGGCTGCTGCGGCTGCCAGTATTGGTAGTTCAGGTAACCATCACCACAACGCAGATGAGGACCCGGCAGACAATCAGAACGGCGGCCCGGAGGGCAGTAAGGATAATGACCCGGATGACAATACCCTTCCTGGCATTCCCACTCTCCCCACCGAGAATAACCTGACTCAGGTTGACAACGTCACAGAGCTGACAATCACTGATAATGTCGAACAGTATACGGGAACGATCGCGAAAGGCGGGTTCACGAACGACAATACGCCAACCCTAAGCGGTAAGGCGCTGGCAAATTCAACGGTCACGATTTATGACGGCGAAACCCGGTTAGGTTCCGTGACAGCAGATGCCAAAGGACTGTGGAGTTTTACCCCTGCCGCGCTAGACGATGGGGTGCACAGTTTCACGACTACGGTGAGCAAGGGAGATATCAGCAGCGGGAAGAGTGGAGCCTACGTGGTGACGATTGATACTCACGCGCCGGGAGAGGTCACGCTATTCATTGCCACCGATAATCAGACCCCGGTGCTGGGCACCATCTCGGCTAACGAAACGACAAACGATAATACGCCGGTCATCAGCGGCAAAGCCGAGCCGGGCAGCACCGTTAATATTTATGATTTTGGCAAACTGGTTGGCAGTGCGCAGGCTGACGTGCACGGCAACTGGGGGCTTGAGCTAAGCACGGTATTGGGCGAAGGCAAGCACAGCCTGAGCGCAAATGCCACCGATCTTGCCGGAAACATCGGGCCCTCAACCGCGCCGCTGGTGTTCTATGTGGATACCGAAAAACCGGTCACGATGGGCGCTTTTACGGTGAGTGATGATACGGGTGGGACCGTCGTTACGTTGCCAGAAAAAGGGACCACGACAGACACTACGCCCACCTTTAGCGGCGCGGCGGGGAGTGTACAAGACGGGACAACGGTGAGCGTCTATCAGGGAACAACGCTTCTGGGAACGGCCACCGTCGCACCTGACGGCAGCTGGCATTTTACTCCTGATGCGCCGTTGCCTGCGGGTAATTACAGTTTCCACACCGTCGTCACCGACGCCGCAGGGAATAACAGCGGAGATTCCCCTTCCTTCAACCTGACTATCGCCCCGCCGGCAAGTAGCGTTACCGTGACGTCGGTCGATGATGACGTTAATCCTGGAGCCGGCGCGCTGGCTAACGGCGCGTCAACCAACGATACAACGCCAGCCTTCACCGGCACTGGCCCCGCGTCTGGCACGATAACGGTTTATATCAATGGCATCGACAGCGGCACGGTGACCGCTGATGCTCAGGGTATTTGGCATTTTACCCCGCCTGCGCTGGCGGACGATCATTATCGCTTTACGTTCTCTTCCGATGGCGGCGCGACGCTGTCAGAACCGTTTGTGCTGACTGTAGATACGCAGGCCCCTGATGGGGTTAGCGACTTGACGATCGTTGACGATCTCAACCCTGGTATTGGCCAACTGCATAGCGGGGATTCAACCAACGACGGTACGCCTGTTATCAGCGGGAGCGCTGAACCGGGATCGACAGTCAGCATTTATGACGGTGGCAAGCTGATTGGTACCGCGTTAGTCGGCACAGACGGGCAATGGGGCTTTACACCGGCCCCCGCGCTCAGCGAAGGCACGCACGCGATTTCCACTGTCGTGACCGATGCGGCCGGCAATGCCAGCGCCGCATCGCCTGATTTTGTGCTGGTGGTTGATACTACAGCGCCCGCTCCGGTGACGGCGTTTATTGCCACCGATAATGTGGATCCGAACGTCGGCACCATTGTGTCTGGTGATGTGACTAACGACAGCACGCCGATCCTTAGCGGGAAGGCGGAACCTGGCAGCGAAATCATTATTTACGACGCAGGCGTAGAGATTGCCCGTACGGTTACGGATACTAAGGGAAACTGGGGGCTGGAACTGACCACTCCGCTGAGTGACGGGCCGCACGGACTGACCGTTGTGGCAGTGGATGCGGCGGGCAACGCCAGCCAGCCAACGGATGAGCTGGTGTTTAGCGTTGATACCTCTGCTCCGCTGAGCGCATTGAGTATTGTGGTGACCGACAATATCGGGCCGGTTCAAGGTCAATTGACCAGCGGTGGCACGACCGACGATACCACACCGGGCTTTTCTGGCCTCGCTGCGCCGGGGACCACCGTTAGTATCTATGATGGTGCGACCTTGCTGGGCCAGGCGACAACGGATACGAGCGGGCACTGGAGCTTTACTCCGGACGCGCCGCTGGCCGATGGACTGCATCACTTCACCACGGTGGTCACCGATGCGGCGGGCAACGCCAGCCCGTCGTCGCTGCAGTTTGATCTGACCATTACACCAATCGCCGGGCCGATAAGCGGTCTGGTGGTGACCGATAATGTCGCTCCTGTTCAGGGCCCGCTGGCTAACGGTGCTGCTACCAATGATGACACACCGACCTTTAGCGGCAAAGCCGACCCAAACAGTACGCTGACGGTCTACGATAACGGCGCGCCAGTCGCGACTGTACCGGTGGATGGCAGCGGCAACTGGAGCTATACGCCATCATCGGCTCTGGGTGAAGGGACGCACAGTGTGACCTTCACCGTAGACAACGGCAGCGGCCCATCTGCACCGTCAGAACCGTTTATGGTGACGGTAGATACGACAGCACCCGACCCGGTGGCTAACCTGATTGTCGTCGACGATCAAGCACTGGGCGTTGGACAGCTGGCAAGCGGCGGAGTCACTAACGACAGTACGCCGATTATCAGCGGCACTGCCGAGGCTGGCAGCACTGTAACTATCTATGATGGCAGCACCATTATCGGCACTGTCCAGGCAGACGATGACGGGCTGTGGGGTTTTATCCCGGATTCTCCGTTACTCGATGGTACGCATCAGATAACCACAGCGGTGGTTGATGCCGCAGGCAATACCAGCCCGCTCTCGCCGCCGTTTGTTCTGGAGGTTGACTCCAGCGCGCCCGCGACAATTACGGGGCTGGTGGTGTCGGATAATGTGGATCTTAAGGTGGGGCCAATTTCCGATGGTGGCGTCACCAATGACAATACGCCAACTCTCAACGGAATGGCGGAAATTAACGCGACGGTCACGATTTATGACGGGACTACCGTGTTGGGAACTACTCAGGCGAATGGTTCCGGAGAGTGGAACTTCACGCCGGATACGCCGTTGGGTGACGGGCCGCACAGCCTGACCGCCACGGTAACCGATATGGCGGGTAACACCAGTCCACACTCTCCGGCCTTTAACCTGACGGTAGATACCGCACCACCAGAACGGGTTACTGGTGTCACAATAACGGCAGACAGCGGTGTACTGGCACCGGGAACCAGCACCAATGACACCACCCTGACGGTAAGTGGCTCCAGTGAACCAAATGCGCTTATCACCGTTTACGATACCGATGGCGCCACGGTGCTGGGCACTATTCAGGCAGGTCCAACCGGTAGTTGGTCTCTGGGAGTTACTCTGCCGGATGAAGGTCCCCATGTGATAACCGCTACCGCCACCGATGCGGCTGGCAACGTCGGCCCAGCGTCACTGCCTACGGTGGTGGTTATCGATCTGACGCTACCTCCGCCAATTGCCGGAATTACCGTTACCGATACGCTACTGCCGGGTACCGGTATTATTAATGCTAATGATCGGATCAACGATAATCGGCCAACACTGAGCGGCAGCGCCGAAGCCAACAGCACCGTGAATATCTACAACGGCACCACGCTGGTCGCGACGACGCAGGCGGATGCCAGCGGCAACTGGAGCGTGAAACCGACGACCGCGCTGGGTGATGGCGACTATACGTTGACCGCCACTGCCACTGACCGGGCGGGTAACACCAGCATCGCCTCGCCGGGCTTTAGTTTCACCGTGGATACCAGGGCTCCGGGATTGGTCACTGGCCTGACGGTTGCTGCCGATGGCACGCCTCTGGCGGGAGGGGCCAGTACCAATGACACCACGCCGACGATCAGCGGCGTGGGTGAAGAAGGGGCGACGATCACTGTTTACGATACTAACGGCACCACGGTGCTGGGTACGACGGTAGCCGGTAGCGGCGGCGCATGGTCGATTAATCTGCCTGTTCTTGGCGAAGGTTCGCATACGTTGACCGCGACGGCCACCGATGTGGCGGGCAACGAAGGGCCGAAGACGTCAGTGGTGGTGGTGATCGATACCGTGCCTCCAGCGCAGATAACCGGAGTTACCGTCACGGATAACCTGACACCGACAACCGGCACCGTGACTGCTGGCACGGAGATTAACGATCCGTCACCTCGTCTCAGCGGTACCGCCGATCCGAATAGCTTTATTAATGTTTACAACGGCGCGACGCTGATTGGCTCCGGTCAGGCAGACGGCAACGGCTACTGGAGCTTTGCGCCTACCGTTCCGCTGCTGGACGGAAACTACAGCCTGACGGCGACGGCGACCGATGCCGCGGGCAACGTCAGCACGCCGTCTCCTGCCTTTACATTTAGCGTTGATACCACCAGGCCGGACCCGATTACGACGCTGATTGTGACCGATAATGAGGTACCGGATATCGGTATCGTGCCGAACGGCGGCAGCACCAACGACACCACGCCAACCTTTAGCGGTAAAGTGGAGCCGGGCGCAACCGTCATTCTGTATAACGGTTCGGATATACTGGCTACCATTAAGGCGGACACGAGTGGCGGCTGGAGCTTTACCCCGGCTCCACTCGACCAGGGAACTTATCGCATCACGGCCACGGTAACAGACCTTGCGGGTAACGTTAGCAAGGCATCGGCAGAATTTGTTCTGATACTGGATACCGCTGCACCGACCGCAGCGCCGACGTTTACCGTGTCGGATAACGTCGATCCGAAACAAGAGCCGATCCTTAACGGCGATAGCACCAACGATCCGACGCCAACCCTGACGGGCACCGCAGAATTTGGCGCTATCGTGACCATCTATAATGGAACGACGGTGCTTGGTACCGCAAAGGCATCACCGACTGACGGTCGCTGGAGCTTTACGCCGACGGTTGACCTGAAAGATGGGGAATACAATCTGACGGCGACGGCGACGGATGCTGCCGGTAACGTCGGCCCGGCATCGTCACCGGCCTTTACGCTGTTTATCGACACGATGCCACCAGATAATATTACTAACCTGACGGTGAGTGATAACGTTTCGCCAGTCATCGCACTACTGAACAGCGGCGACAGCACCAACGACAGCACGCCAACCTTTAGCGGGCACGCCGAAGCAGGCACCACGGTGACGTTCTATAACAACGGCACTCAACTGTTGGGCACTGCTGTCGCCGATGGCAACGGGGTATGGATTTTTGAGCCAACTCTGGGCAATGGCGATTACAGCATCACCACCACCGTTACCGATAAAGCGGGTAACGTTAGCACCAGTATTTCTCCGGCCTTTGAACTGAAGGTTGATACCGTTAAGCCGGAGCCTATCGGCAGCTTTGTGGTCACTGATAGCGTGACGCCAGTGACCACTAATGTGGGTAATGGCGGCGCCACCAACGATACCCTTCCGGTGATCCGCGGTACCGCCGAGCCGAACAGCAATGTGATTCTTTTCGACAACGATAAATGGGTCGCGACCATTGAGGTCAACGGCGCCGGGGACTGGAGCTACCAGCCGACGACGGCTCTGACTCAGGGCTCGCACAGCTACACCACCATTGTGGAGGATGCGGCGGGCAACCAGAGCGATGCTTCCGATCCGTACGTCATTATCGTCGACAGTATTGCGCCGGATGCCGTAACCGGGCTGCTGGTGAGCGATAACGCTTCTCCGGCCACCGGGCCACTGGCTGACGGTGCCAGCACCAACGATACGACGCCGGTCTTTAGCGGTCATGCGGAAGCCGGGACCACTGTCGCCCTCTATGAAGGGGCGACACTACTGGGTGAAGTGCTGGTTGGGCCGACCGGGGAGTGGCGCATTGAATCAGAGGCCATAACGGGTGAAGGAGAGCACACGCTAACGGTTGTAGTGACCGATGCGGCAGGTAACGTCTCGACGAATAACCCGGTGTTCACGCTGAACATTGACACGCTTGCACCAGCCGCTGTCAGCACGATAACCGCCACGGACAACGTGGCTCCGCAAACGGGAGCCATTACTAATGGCTTTACCAACGACACCACGCCGACATTTAGCGGAACCGCGGCTCTGGGGAGCACGGTAACCGTTTATGACGGTAGTACCCCGCTGGGCACGACGACCGCTTCTGCGGTCGACGGTAGCTGGAGCTTTACGCCAACTACGCCGCTGGATGAAAAAACCTATGCTATCAAGGCGACGGCGACCGATGCAGCAGGCAATGAAGGACCTGCCTCGCCAGTTTTCAGTCTGACCGTCGATACCACCGCGCCGGGGCCGGTGACCGACCTCGCTATCAACGGCAGTAAGACTATTGGTATCACCAATGATGACACGCTAACCCTGAGCGGTACGGCAGAGAAAGGCAGCACCGTGACGATTTATAACGGTTCAACGCCTGTGGCTACCGTTACCGCCTCGGATGCTGATGGTTCCTGGAGCCTGACCACCAACGTTCTGACAGACGCGACCTATAACTTTATCACCACCGTCACCGATAAAGCCGGCAATGTCGGCTCGCCATCAGCATCGTTTACGGTAACTGTCGATACGAAAGAGCCTGATAAACCGGGGAATATCACCGCTTCTGACAACGTTCCTCTGTATGAAGGAACAATCACCAGTGGACTGACTAACGACCGAACACCCACTTTGAGCGGCGTGGTGGAACCGAATGCGCTGGTGACGATTTATCAAGGGAGCAATGTGCTTGGAACGGTATCCGCTGATGCGGCAGGCAAGTGGAGCTATACCGTACCTTCAATTGATACTGATGGGACTTATACCTTCCACGTCACAGCCACTGATGCGGCAGGAAATGTCAGTGTGAATTCTGAGGACCTGGTTCTGAGAATTGACGGTACCGCGCCGCTGGGTATCGCTGTGTTGGTGGTGACGCAAGATTCTGCTGGGCTGATACCTGTTGTTGGTGATAATAATCGACCGTACTTTAGCAGCGTGGCTCTGACTGATGAGGTCGGTTCGACGGTGAATATTTACGACAATGGAAAACTGATAGGCAGCACGACCATTGATGCGTTTGGAGCCTGGAGTTTCAGACCCGATGCGCCGCTGGCTGATGGTGAACATAAGTTCACCACAAAAGTCGTTGACCAGGCGGGTAACGAAAGCCCACTCATCGTTGGGGTGACGCTAAACATTGACACCCACTTGCTGAACGGTGGTATTACCGACCTGGTGGTAAGCGATAATATCGGTCCAATTCAGGGGGCTATCACTAGTGGTGGAGTAACTGATGATAGCCAGCCGACCTTTACCGGTAAAGCGCCGGTGGGTAGCACTATTGCCTTCTACGATAACACCAATCTTGTCACGCCTATTGGTACAGCAACCGTTGATTCTGGTGGAAACTGGACATTTACACCGACCGTGGCGCTAGGCGATGGTGTGCATCTTATTTCGGCTGTTGTCAGGAATCCGCTCCCACTCACCGGGATTACACCGCTGTTCCAGTTCACCGTCGATACCAAATTGCCGGACAAAATTACCGACGTGGTTGTCACCGATGATGTCACCCCGGGAGTAGGGCCCATCACCAGCGGCGATACCACTAATGACAGGACTCCGACCTTCAGTGGTATAGAGCCGCAAGAAGTGGGTAGCACCGTTATCATCACCGAAGGCTCGACTGAAATTGGCCGGGCGACTGTTGGGGCGCTGGGGGTATGGACTATCACGCCAACCACGCCGCTGGGCGATGGTCCGCATAGTTTTGTTATTAAGATGGTGGATTTGGCGGGGAATGAAAGCCCGGTGACCGTCTTTAATCTGACAATCGACACCACGCCGCCGGCTCAGATTACCGCCTTTACCGTATCTGACGACGCACTACCTGTTATCGCCAATATCGCCCAGAATGGCTTCACCAACGATACCACGCCGACACTAAACGGTGCTGCGGGTAGCGCGGAGGCTGGCAGCACGATTCGGGTCTATGACGGCATTGTTCTGCTGGGTTCCACTACCGCGCAGGCTGACGGTTCATGGACGTTCGAAACACCGACTCTGCTGAACGGTCGCCATAGTTTGACGGTTACCGCGACCGATGCGCTTGGCAACGTGAGTCTGGCTTCCCCAGCCTTCAACTTCACGGTGGATACCGTGGCACCCACGCCAATTCTGGCGCTGACGGTTTCGAACAACGTGGATTCTCCGGCGCTGGCGAACGGTGCGATCACCAATGACAATACACCGATTATCAGCGGCAGATCCGAAGCGAACAGTTCAGTTAGTGTGTACAACGGCACGACGCTGGTCGGGACAACAACGGCAGACAGCAGCGGCAACTGGAGCCTTGCACCATCCACGCTGGGAGATGGCACTTATTCTCTGACAGCAACCGCCACCGATGCGGCGGGCAACGTTAGCCTGCCGTCTCCAGCCTTTACTCTGAATATCGACACCGCAGCACCCGCGACACCGGGTGTGTTTACCTTAACCGACAACACCGCGCCGATAACAGGAAATGTTACTGAGGGCAGCGCCATCAACGATACCCGCCCGGTTCTCAGGGGGGCTGCCGGGAGCGTAGAGGGCAATGCGCTAGTCTCGGTTTACGATGGAACGACTCTGCTGGGCACTACCCGGGCGGAGGCCAATGGTTCATGGACCTTTACGCCACTGACTGCGTTGGGTAATACCTCCCACGCGCTGTCGATCACTGCGACTGACGCGGCGGGTAACGTTAGCGCGAACTCACCTGCGTTTAACGTCACGGTGGATACTGTCGCTCCGGCAATCCCGAGCGCGATTACCGTCAACGACAATGTCGGCCCGATTACCGGAAACCTGACCAATAACGGCGTAACCGACGATACCCTGCCGCAACTGAGCGGCACCGTAGAGCCGGGCGCAACGGTTAAGGTCTACGATAACGGCGTTCTGTTGACCACAACACCGATCGTTTCCGATAGCACAACAGGACAGTGGACATTCCAGATCTCGACGGCACTGACGCAGGGGGCGCACAGCTTTACCGTGACGGCGACCGATGCCGCCGGTAACGTCAGCCTGCCGTCGCCTGTCTTCACGGTAACGGTGGATACCACCGCACCGCCGCCGATTAGCAATTTTACCGTCACCGACGATGTATCACCGGTGATTGGTACGCTCACGAGCGGCAGTGCGACCAACGATAACCGACCAACGATTTCCGGCACCGGCGCGACGCCGGGTGCGACGGTCATCATCATGGACGGTACAAACGAGATAGGCCGGACTGAGGTGAATGCCCTGGGCGGCTGGTCATTTACCCCGGCAGCGACCGCGCCGCTGGCGGAAGGGCCGCATAGCCTGACGCTGCTGGTGTCGGATGCGGCGGGTAATACCAGCGCGGCGACGTCGGCCTTCACCCTGACGGTGGATACGGTCACACCAGCGGTGGGGGCACTGCCGATTGTCAGCGATAACGCAGGCGCAGTCACTGGCGATTTGGTGAGCGGCGCGCTGTCTGACGACAACACGCCGACGCTGCGTGGTACGGTAGAGCCGAATGCCTTCGTCAATATCTATGACGGCAGCACGCTGCTGGCGACGGTACAGGCGAACGGTTCCGGCGCGTGGACCTTCACACCGTCCACACAGTCGGCGCTGAGTGATGGTATCCACCGCTTCAGCACGACGATCAGCGATGCGGCGGGTAACGTCAGCGGCGCTTCTCCGGTCTTTACCTTGAATATCGACACCACGGCTCCGGTGGCGGCGACCAATATTACGGTTACCGACAACGTAGGCCCTGTCACCGGGCTGGTGGCGAACGGCGGGGCAACCAATGACAATATGCCAACGCTTAACGGAACGGCGGAAGCGAATAGTACGGTGACTATTTATAACGGTAACACGGTACTCGGGACGACTCTGGCTGGTGCGACCGGCGCGTGGAGCTTCACCCCAACCGAGCTGGCGGACGGCACCTACACGCTGTCCACCACCGTGACAGACCAGGTCGGCAACGTTGGGCCGCGTTCACCGGACTTTGTACTGACCGTGGATACGGTGGCGCCAGCAACCATGGGGGCGCTGACGGTCACCGACGATGTCGCCCCGGGTACCGGTACGATTGGCAACAATGGTCGCAGCAACGACAACCTTCCCGCCATTAGCGGCGTCTCGGAAGCCGGGGCCACCATCACGGTTTACGACGGCACGAAGGTGCTGGGAACCACCACGGCGGTGGCTGGCGGCGCGTGGAGCTTCACGCCGACGGTTGCGCTGGCGGATGGAGTCCACACCTTTACGGCCATCGCGACCGATGCGGCGGGCAACGTCAGCGGGACTTCGCCAGTGTTCACCCTGAATATCGATACCGTAGCGCCGGGGGCGATTACTGGCCTGACGGTGACCGATGATGTGGCGCCGGATCTCGGCAACCTGAGCTCTGGCAGCATTACCAACGATAGGCAACCGACCTTTACTGGCGTCGCGGAAGCCAATAGCACGGTGAATATTTATGACGGTGGGACGTTTGTCACCTCGGTGAACGTCTTAGCGAATGGGCAGTGGAGCTGGACGCCAACGGCGGCGTTAACCAGTACCACCCACAGCTTCACGTTTAGCGCCAGCGATGGAGCGGGCAACGAAGGACCGAAGACGCCTGCGTTTACCCTGACCATCGATCCGACGATTGGTACACAAATACTGAGTGCGGTGAACGATGAAGCCGGGCTATCGTTAACGACCTCGATCCAGCAGATCACCGCGCCGACTAACTCTACGGCGCAGAACCTGAATGTGCTAAATCTGGGCGTTGGCGACCTGCTGACAGTTAACCTGATCCAGGCCAACCAGTTGCCGACTTTCCATGTTGATGAAGGCGCGTCCCGCGCGCTCTCGCTACAGGCCAGCGCGGTAGGGGTGACACTGCTGTCGACCTTCGATCTGTATATTTACAAGTCCAATGGCGACGGTACCTACAGTATGTACCAGCGTTATGACGACTTCTTGCGGGTACTGGCATTGGCGAGTATCTCGGCCTCGCGCAATGTCACGTTGCCAGCGGGTGATTACGCGTTACTGCTGCGGGCGGATGACGGTCTGTCGCTGTTGACGGGTAGCCAACTTAAAGTGACATCGGACGTGACTACTGGCGTATTTGTCGATACGGCTAGCGGCACCACTACCGGTAACGTGATGACCGGTGTTGGTGGCGGTGGGGTAGATAGTACGCCGAAAGACACGGTAGTCAGCGGGGTTAGCATTGGATCGTCAAGTAACTTTACGGCGGTTAGCGGTAATACCGTGATCTCCGGAACTTACGGCACGCTGACCATTAACGCCCAGGGTGACTACACCTATACCTTGAAAGCCGGGCTATCGCCATACAGTATCACCGGGCCAGATGTTTTTAACTATCAGATTAAAGCGCCGAATGGCTCGATCAGCAGCGCGAAACTGACTATTGATCTCAACCTGCCGAACCTGCATGCGAATAGCGATGTGGTGACGCTGGAAGTGGATCCGATACCGGCAGATGTGACGACACCGGGGGTGACGAGTTCCTCGCTTATCCTGGCCAACGTCAGTTTGGGTGATTCAGGGTCGATTCTGGGACTTAATCTCGACCTCACAAAACAGTTGCAGATTGATGTGGGCGCTAACTCAACGCGCACCTTTACTCTCGACGGAACCGCTGCCGGGCTGGCTATTGGGGCGACGTTTGACCTCTATATCTACAAATACAACACAACCACCGGGCAGTACGTGCAGGACCAGTTCTTCAATAACTGGATCAGCGCCCCGCTGCTGGTGGGCTCGACCACCGATACCTTTACCCTGGGGACCGGGCACTACCTGTTCCTGCTAAAAGCGGATGGCCTAATCGCTGCAGGAACCGTTGCCACCCTGAAGACCAGCAAAGATGTCACTCACACCTACCAGGCGGCGGTCGAGTCAGTCACGGGTAACGTCATTACCGGGGCAGGCAACACCAGCGGCGGCGTAGATGTGGCGCCAGCAGGCACGGTTGTCAGCAACGTGAATGGTCAGACGATTGCCGCCACTGGCAATACCACGATTGTCGGTCAGTACGGCAACCTGGTTATCAACGCACAGGGCGTTTACACCTATACCCTGAAAACGGGTCAGCCAGCGACCGCGTTGGGGCAGGAGACTTTTACCTACGCTATTCGCAATGGCACGTCGGTGAGTACCGCCACGTTGACTATTTCGCTGCCGCCGGTCGGTTCAGCGGTGACCGCGCAGTCAATGATGTTGACCAGTGCGCTACTGGCAGACGAAAGCGTGGTGCAGGAGACAACCCTGATGCACGCCTCGGTGCAAAGCACAGCAGTTCAGGAGACGGCTAGCGAAACCCTCATGCATACGGCCTTGGTGCTGGAGTTTACGGCGCTGCCGACTGCCAGCGGTAAAGCGGATTATCAGATCCTCGACGATCAAGGACATCTGATAGCCAGCGGCACGCTGACCACCGATGCGACGACGCTGACCGCCAGCATCCCACTGGATAACACGGTATCGTCCGGCGGTCCGTATAACGTCGTGCTGCTCGATAACGCAGGCAACACCCTGAACAGCGAATTCAGCACGATTCTGAC
Organism: Kluyvera sp.; assembly: GCF_965301105.1. Lineage (NCBI taxonomy): Bacteria > Pseudomonadati > Pseudomonadota > Gammaproteobacteria > Enterobacterales > Enterobacteriaceae > Kluyvera > Kluyvera sp. Next base: position 87,659 of record NZ_CBDKZX010000003.1, on the reverse strand, counting down.
CAGCGTCGCCGTAACGCCGGAAGCCGCCGCCGCGGGCGTTACCGCCGAAGGGCAGATCGCCGAAATTGCGTCCGGCGCGCTGTGGGCCAGCATTACCCTCAGCAACGAGAGCGGCCAGCAGATTAGCGAAGTCGCAGGCAGTACGCAGTCGCAAACCCTGGAAGGACTGTACGGTACGCTGACGCTGCACGCGGACGGCAGCTACAGCTATACCCTGCGTGAAGGGGTTAGCGTGGTCGACCTGACCCAACGCGAGCAGTTCGACTACACCCTCAAGGCCCCGGACGGCACACTCAGTCACGGCAGCCTGACGATTGATCTGCATCCGCATGTCGAAGGCAGCGACAAGAACGATGCCGCCACAAGTAGCGCATATGACGATACCTATACGCTTGGCGGCGGGGGGGATACGGTGATCTTTAATCTGCTCGATAGCCACGATGCCACCGGCGGTAACGGTCATAACAATCACTGGACAGATTTCTCAGTTAGTGACGGCGATCATATAGATATCAGCAAGCTACTGACGGACTGGAGTGGTAAATCTGAAGATCTCGGCCAATATTTATCTATAGAGCACACGGCATCGGGAGACACGGTGGTGTCCATTGACCGTGACGGTGCCGGGACACAGTATCAATCGACACAACTTATCACTCTGGAGGGCGTGCAGCCGACGCTCGAAGAGCTGTTACATCAGGATTCATCGGCAAGCCACGGATAGCCTTCTGCAAGGCGACAGGCACGAAAGAGTACCTCGCGAGCCGTTAGCCCGTCGCCAGGCGGGTTAACGGTCTTCGCATCAGGACGGCATCACCTCAGGAGCTGTACCCTCCGACCCGCTTATTTCCCTATGGAAGGGACATCGCTGCGGGGCGGATATTCATCAATAGTCATCAAAAAATATAAACGGCCACTTAGGTCAACATATTGATTATATTGGGGATGTTGTATGGGGAAACGCAGCGGTAAAGGTAAGATATTTTTTTGGTTAACGGTGTGCATCCAGCCGCTGCTGCTGCCCGATGCCGGGGCGGCGTGGGGGCGTTCAGATAGTGACATCGCCAGGCAGATCAATCCGCAAAACATTGCCGCTGACGATGAATTGCCCAATCTCAGGGGGCGCGACCCGGGCCTTGCCGCCAGCGCAAAGCCGCCCGCCAATTTAACCATCAACCAGGCGGTACAGCGCGCCGTACAGTGGTATCCCGATATTGGTACTGAGGCCGGCAAACTGTTCAGCACCGCGCAAAAGATTGATGTCGCCCGCGCCAAATACTACCCGCAAATCAGCGGTGGCCTGAATAATGGCGTGACCAACAGCTATTCCAACCACGGCAACGTTCCCTCGGTCGTGCTGTCGCTGTCCCAGATGCTCTACGACTTTGGTCTGACCGACAGCGCGGTGCGGGAAGCCAACGCGGCGGTGGCCGCTCAGCAGGCTGTCGTACTGCTGAGCATTGATAAAGTCGCCCACGATACCGCCGCGGCGTTGGTTCAGGTGCAGGGCTATCAGGAGCTGGTGGCGATCGCCGAAGAACAGCTGCGCTCGTTACAACAGCTAGGCAAGCTCACCAACGAACGCAACAGCGAAGGGGCCAGCTCGCTTTCTGACGTGGTGCAAACCGATGCGCGTATTGAAGGCGCACGGGCGACGCTTGCGCAGTATCAGGCCAATCTCGAACGCTGGCGCGCCACGCTGTCGACCTATCTGGGCTGGAATAAGATTGATGTGGTGAGTAACGAATTTCCGCAAACGCTGGGTAAATCCTGCGGCGTGGCGACAGTGGACGACCAGCTCGTACCGTCGGTGCTGGAAGCGCGCGCGCGGGTAAACCAGGCTGCGGCCCAACTGGCGGGGGCGGAAGCGCAGATGAAGCCGACCATCTCGCTGGAGTCAGACGTGACCCGCTATCTTAACGATCGCTACGCCAACAGCGAACAGCTGGATCGTACCCAATATTCGGCCTATGTGCGGGTGAAAATGCCGATTTATCAGGGCGGCGGGCTGACCGCCAATCGCGATGCCGCGCAGTACAGTCTTGATGCCGCGACCACGGCGGTACGTAGCGCCCAGTTGCAGGTTCGACAGCAGCTTAGCGCCGCGCAGAACGCGTCGGTCAGCCTCCAGCAGGCGCTGCAAATCCAGGCTCGCCAACAGATTCTGACGCAAAAGACCCGTGAACTGTATCAGCAGCAGTACCTCGACCTCGGATCGCGCCCGTTTCTGGATGTGCTGAACGCTGAGCAGGAAGTTTATCAGGCGCGCTTTACACAGCAGGAAACCGAAAGCCAGCTGCGTACCCTCCAGCTTGATTGTCTGTACAACACCGGGCGAACCCGCCAGCAGTTTACGCTCAATAATCAGTCCATTCAGGGCGTGGAGATTCAACCATGACGGGAAAAGCCCGGATTGCCGAACAGGAAACGCTGGAAGCCCACGCGCTCAACGACTGGATTACCGTTATCAGTCAGGTGGCGACGCACTATCGCTTGCCGTTTTCACCCGGTGGGCTGCAGGCGATGGCTCGTTGGCAGTTGGCTAAACCGTTGAGCGTGGCGCTCAATAATATGGCGCGCCACGTTGGGTTGACGGCACGGCGGCTGCACGAAAAAAAGGACGATGTTTCCGGCTGGCGTTTGCCGCTGGTGGTACAGCTTAATACGGGGCAAATAGGCATCATTCACAGCTTTGACGGTAACGCCAGCGTCGGCATTAGCTTTCCCCGTGACGCCAGCCTGATAGCCAGCCAGCCGCTGCCCGAACTGCTTGAGATGATACAGGTCGTGGTAGCGTTTCGTCCGGCGGCGATGGCGCGCGATAGCCGGACTGAGGAGTATCTGGCTGATTTTAACCCCGGCTGGTTACGCCAGCTGGCAATGACCAAAATGAAACCCTACTGGCACGTGATGCTGGCTTCGCTGGTTATCAACGTCCTTTCGATGGCCGGGATCCTTTTTTCGATGCAGGTCTACGACCGGGTTATTCCCGCCCAGTCTTACCCAACGCTATACGTGCTGTTTATTGGCGTGCTGATTGCCGCGTTTTTTGGTCTGGCGATGCGGCTGATGCGCAGCCACGTGAGCGACATTCTCGGTAAACAGGCCGACATGCGCATCTCAGACCGGGTGTTTGGCCATGCGCTGCGGCTGCGCACGCACGTGGTACCGCGATCTACCGGCAGCTTTATCTCCCAACTGCGAGAGCTGGAATCGATTCGTGAAATGGTCACCTCGACCACGGTTTCGGTGATCGCCGATCTGCCGTTCTTTTTTCTGTTTTTACTGGTCATGGCGATCATCGCGCCGCAGCTGGCATGGATCCCGCCGGTGGCGGCGCTGATCATGATCGCGCCAGGTATTCTGCTACAGAAGAAACTGGCCGACCTGGCGCAGGAGAACGTGAAAGAGTCGACCCTGCGTAATGCCGTGCTGGTTGAAAGCGTGCAGGGGCTGGAGGATATCAAGCTGATGCAGGCTGAAAATCGCTTCCTGCAACAGTGGAACAGCTATATCCGCATTACCGCCCAAACCGGGATGAAAAGCCGACGGCTCACGCAAGGGCTCCTGGCCTGGGGTAACACAATCCAGGGGCTGGTGTACGCGGTGGTAATCGTCGTGGGCGCGCCGCTGGTCATCGATGGCGACATTACCACCGGGGCGATTGTTGCTGCCTCACAGCTGTCGTCACGCATGATTGCCCCAATGGCGGCATTGTGCGGGGTGCTGGCCCGTTGGCAGCAGGCCAAAGCGGCAAAGGGCGGCATCGACAGCATTATGCAGTTGCCGGTGGAAAACGGGGGGGATTCACAGCGGCTGCATCGTGAAGTGCTGCACGGCAATTACCACTTTGCCGATACTGCGTTTCGCTATCGCCAGGACTCGCCCATCGTCCCGCTGCGGGTCGCAAAATTAGATATTAGCGCCGGGGAACGCATCGCCGTGCTGGGACGCAACGGTGCCGGGAAATCGACCTTTCTACAGGCGCTCATCGGCGGCGTGCCGTTGGAACAGGGCGAGCTGCGGCTCGACTCCCTGAGTCTGCCGCATATCGATGTGGCCGATCTACGGCGTAATACCGGGCTGATGACGCAAAATGCCAGGTTATTTCACGGTTCGCTGCGCGACAACCTGACGCTGGGCGCGCCGCAGGCACGCGATGACGAAATCTTTGCGGCGCTGGAGATGTGCGGCGCGGATGTGTTAGTCAGCAAATTGCCCCACGGGCTGGATCATGTGGTCATGGAGGGCGGGCTCGGTCTGTCCGGCGGCCAGCGGCAATCGATCCTGCTGGCGCGTCTGATGTTACGCGATCCCAATATCGTGCTGCTGGACGAACCGACCGCCTCGCTGGATGAACACACCGAGCGTGACTTTCTTGACCGTCTCAGCCACTGGCTGGCGGGCCGGACCTTGATTATCGCCACTCATCGCAGCGCGGTGCTTTCCGTGGTCGACCGCGTGCTGGTACTCAAGGACGGCGCGCTGGTGATGGATATGCCGAAAGAGAAGGCGATGGCGCGCAGAAACGCCGAGGCAGCGGAGGTGAACGATGAAAGACGACCAGCCTGAGACCGACATTGCGCTTGCAGAACAGGCTCCGATACCGACACCGGCGAATGCCCAGCCGCTGAACTGGAACGGCGATCATGGTGAAAACGATCTGGATAACGAGAGCCTGGCGCGTTCCGGGCGAATCGTGACCTTATGCGGCGCGCTATTACTGGTGGCCTGGGGATGGGCGTCATTTAGCACGTTGGATGAGGTTTCAACCGGGACCGGCAAAGTGATCCCCAGCTCGCGCGAGCAGGTGCTGCAATCGCTGGACGGCGGCATTCTGGTGGCGCTGAATGTCCGCGAAGGGCAGCGAGTTGAAGCGGGGGAAGTGGTCGCTCGTCTTGACCCAACGCGTTCACAGTCTAACGTCGGTGAGAGCGTGGCGCGCTATCAGGCAGCGCTCGCGGCCAGCGCGCGTCTGTCTGCCGAAGTGAACGAGTTACCGCTGACTTTCCCGCCTGCGCTCAACGATGCGCCGCAACTGGTGGCCTCCGAAACCCGGTTGTACAACCTGCGCCGGAGCCAATTCTCCGACTCAAAGGCAAGGGTGGCTGATTCACTGTCGGCGGTGGATCGTGAACTGGCGATAACCCGTCGCCTGGCGAAAACCGGTGCGGCCAGCAACGTGGAAGTGCTCCGTCTTGAGCGCCAGCGTTCCGATCTTCAGCTCAAAATTCTCGACCTGCGTTCGCAGTACCTGGTTCAGGCTCGCGAAGAACTGGCTAAAGCCACCGCCGAGGCGGCTTCGCTGGCCGAGATTATTCGTGGCCGTACCGACAGCGTCACGCGTATGACGGTGCGCTCGCCGGTGAAAGGTATTGTCAAAAAAATCAAGGTCAATACTTTGGGCGGCGTGATCCCACCCAACGGCGAATTGATGGAAATTGTGCCGCGCGATGACCATCTGCTGATTGAAACGCGCCTGTCGCCCCGCGATATTGCCTTTATCCATCCGGACCAGTCGGCGCTGGTGAAGATAACGGCCTATGATTATGCCATTTACGGCAGTCTGAAAGGGGTGGTAGACAGTATTTCGCCCGATACCATTCAGGATGAGGCTAAGCCTGAAGTCTATTATTATCGCGTGTTTATCCGTACTGAGAATGATTATCTGCAAAATAAAGCCGGGAAACGCTTCAATATTGTCCCAGGGATGATTGCTAACGTTGATATTAAAACTGGCGAGAAGACGGTTATGGATTATCTGGTGAAGCCGTTTAACAAGGTGAAAGAGGCACTCCGAGAGCGGTAAGCTATTACAGCGATGGCCGATGGCTATCCAAAAATAAACAAAAAAACGATTATCAGCGTCGAGTAAAAAACCTATTGTAGCGCCACTTTGCATCCAACCCGTCGATTGATGGGACGCTAATAATAGGAAAATTATGAAGAAGACGCTGATCACTTTAATTATTGCGAATGCGCTGACCGCCACCACCGCTTTTGCGGCGGCAGATGCTGGCACCTGGTATACCGGCGGGAAACTGGGTTGGTCGCATTATTTTGACACCAGCACCACGCCACGCGCCAATGTCGGTTATGACAGCGATAACGTTGGCGGCGGTGTATTCACCGGCTACCAGATTAATCCCTGGCTGGCGGTTGAAGGCGGCTACGATTATTTAGGTAATATGCAGATCAACGGTAAAAACGGTGCCTCAGGTTCACAGATGAAGAGCCAGGGTTTGCAGCTGTCGCTGAAAGCCAGCTACGGTTTAACCGACAGCTGGGATCTGTATGGTCGCGCTGGGGCAATGGGCTATCGTGCGGAGTCGGATATTCAGGGTCATAACCGCTTTGAAACCGGCGTTCGTCCGTTGGTCGCCGTGGGCACCGAGTATGCCTTTAATAAAAACTGGGCAGGCCGCCTGGAGTATCAGTGGGTTAGCAACGTGGGTAACGAAAATCAGATTGGCGTCAGCAGCGACATCAGTTCCGTTACCGCAGGCATCTCTTATCGTTTCGGCCAGCATGACGATACGCCAGCCGTGGCGCCGATTGCCGCCCCGGCGCCACAGCCAGCGCCGCAGCGTTTTAATCTGAAATCTGACGTGATGTTTGGCTATGACTCCGCCGCGTTAACCTCCGAGGGCAAAGCGGCTATCGCCCAGCTGTACCAAAGCCCGGGTATGCAGCCCGCGTCTGGCAAGACAACCGTGGTGATTGGCTATAGCGATCGCATTGGTGCAGCGGACTATAACCAGCAGCTTTCAGCGCAGCGCGCGCAGGCGGTGGCGGATGAACTGGTGGCGTTAGGTATGCCTGCGGCCAACATTCGCGCGGAAGGTCGTGGCGCCAGCGACCCGGTGACCGGTTCTCAGTGTGACAGCCAGTCGGGAGCGCAGTTGATTAGCTGCCTGGCGCCGGACCGTCATGTTGTGATTGAGATAACCGATAAGCACTAATAACAACAGCCAAAAAGCCTCCTCATATCGTTATGAGGAGGCTTTTTTTATTCGTAGATGATGGTATTTAACGAGTCTCTCAACTGTCTTAAACCTGAAATATTGCGCTCTTCCAGGTAGTAGTTATTAATCAGTTTAATTTTATCCAGTTTGCTCAGGGAAGTATAAACCCGATATGTCTGGCTACTGCTGTCAAACATATCATGAATATTAACATCCTGTAAAAACGCTTGTTTCAAATAGAAAGAAAGGTCGTCGAGAGTACATCTGTTGTCATAATGTAAATAGCCAAAGCTGATTCTGTTTGCCGGAAATTCTTGCGGTTGATTTTGAACGATGGGCACCTGGAGTAAATCAATCGTTCGCAACAGGCTATGGCCTGACTTCTTTCGTGGGATAAGCGCGCCGGAGAGTATGAGTTTGTGGAGTTTTCGCATCGTATTACCTTTGTTGCTACAATGCGCTATTTATTATCATTGATGCGTAATGGCTTCGAGTCCTTTATTGTTTATAAAAAAATAACGTCGTAATTTTATACTTTTTGCAATAGACATGAATTTCTTCTGAAATAAGAAGAGATGTGGGAAGCATTTCCCCATGATTATCTTGCCTGGTGCGTCTGGAGTATCAACTGATTTAACGAGCGAACGACACGCGGTTTCTCCCGGCCTTTTTGGCTTTGTAGAGTTCCTTATCGGCATGTTCCGTTAACGTCTCCAGTGAATCTTGCGCTGACCATTGCGCGACACCAAAGCTGGCGGTCAGATACGCCGAAATTTGTGATCCCTTATGCGGGATTTTTGCTGCGGAAATAGCGTTGCGGATACGTTCTGCAATATTGACGGCATCGTCTGCATGATGGCAACGGGCCAGGATAACAAACTCCTCGCCGCCAAAACGAAATGCGGTATCTGAAGATTGACGTAAGGACTGGCTAATGCATTTCGCCGTATTGATTAAGCAGGCATCACCCGCAATATGGCCGTACAGATCGTTGTACTGTTTGAAAAAATCAATATCCATAATGATCATGAACAGCTTCTCATCGGATAAAGAGAGCCGTTTCGCGTGGTCGGCGAAATGAACAGCCAGGCTGCCTTTATTAAACAACCCTGTTAATGCGTCACGATGTGCCAGGCGGGTGAGCTTCTTGATTAACAGATTTTTTGCGTACTCGCTTCTTTGGGTACGCAGATACCATTCCAGCAGAATGTAGCGTGCGGTGATCACGACGATAAAAATAATAATGGAGCCTGCAATTTGCAGCATATTGAATTTCTCAAATGTCGCAAGCTCGCTCAACAACATGGAAGTGGCGATAGGAATACTGAATAACAACAGTATCTTACCAGAAATGTAAAATGATATGGTCGCCGGGAGCAGTATGATGATCAGTAGTGAGAGCGACAGCGCCGGCGTGTTGTTCTGCTTCACCATCAGGTAAAACATACCGGCCCACAACAGGCCTAAAATCAACACATGGAGCGGCAGTATCGTCGCCAGTTGCTCGCGGTGAATGACCTGCCTGAGTACTAGCCCGATGACGGAGAAAAAAATCGTCGCCATACACAGAGAGTTGAGCGTATCGCTGGCGATAAAATGAATATTGTTGAGCAAATTGCTGGCGAGCAGCCACAGACAGAACACGACGTTCAGCGTAAGAAACCAGATATAGCCCCACGAGTTAACGATGTCGAGGTTTTGCTTATCCCCTGAAAGGGTTTTCGTCATGTTCCGTTCTCTACCTGGATAAGGGGACTTATTGAATTATAGAAATATAAACATCTTACTGCGTAATCGCTACCTTTTGATTTTATTATGAATCCAATAATAAACATAAAATAGCGTGTCAATAGTTCGGGCGATGAACCTTCTACATATAAAATGAACGCTATATTCCCCCCTGGGTTCATCTCTTCTGTTGGCCCTGCTTGAATTAACCAAAGTCTGGTCTAAGCTCAGAAGAGCAGAGGGCTCAGGCAGTCTTCTGCGCTGAAAAATAACAATAATTATTTCTTCTGGGTGATGGCTATGGCGCAATTGCGGCGATGGATAATATTGCTATTGTCTTTGGCGCTTTGCCCGGCTGAAGCCAGCACTCTTTTCGATCCCGAAGATGGCATGCTCGATATGAGCCGCTATCTGCAGGATAACCCCTATGGTTTTCTTCCGGTCCCCGTGGTGATTACTGAACCGGCCGTCGGCTACGGCGGCGGACTATTCGGCCTGTTTTTACACGGGAAAGGCAAGGTGAATAATGGCCGCTATACGCCACCGGCGATAAGCGCCTTTGGCTGCGGCGGAACGCAAAACGGCAGCTGGTTTGTCGGCGGTGGGCACCGACGCACCTGGCAGGATGACCATATTCGCTACCTTGTTGCCGGTGGGTACGCTGATATCAATCTTGATATTTATACTGGCGACGTTGCGGGTTTTGACTCGCATCGCGCGATCAACACCGCCACTCAAGGCTACGGTGGTATGCAGAAACTGCTGTTTCGACTCGGCGATACGCCGATGTTTCTCGGCGCATCGCAATTTTGGGCCAGAATGGACATTTCCGCCAAAAATAATCCCCTGATTGATCGTGCCTGGCAGCGCGTGTTGGGTGACAGCAGTATCTCATCGAGCCTTGGCGTGGTCGCGGAATATGATACGACCGACAACTTCTTCTGGCCGTCAGAGGGCGTCTCGCTGAACGGCGAGTATCAATTTTACGGTAGCGCGCTCGGCGGCGATTATCGTTACGACTTATTGACTCTGGATGGCAAGTTTTTTATTCCGCTTAACCCGGAATGGACGCTCTCTCTGGCGGGAAACTATCAAACACTCTCACCTCAGGATAACCACCTGCCGCCGATGGCGCGACCCTACATCGCGCTGCGCGGCATTTCCCGCTATCGCTATCAGGGCAATGACGTCAGTACCGTACAGACGCAGCTTGCCTGGCGGGTTACGCCGCGCTGGATAGTGCAGGGTTTTATCGGCGCGGGCAGCGCCGCCAATAGCAGCGCTGACCTGTACCGCAGCGCCGAGGTGGCGTGGGGCACCGGGTTCCGCTATCTGATTGCGCGTGAATATGGTTTGCACACCGGTATTGATGTGGCCTTTAGCGATAGCGAGCAGGCCGTCTATTTCAACGTGGGCTCGGGTCTGTAAATGAGGGGCCTTTGAACAAATGGGAAGAAGACCGATGAGATGGATAAACACCGTAGTGCCGCTAATCTTGTTCTCCGGCCTGGCCGCCGCAGCCGAAAGCGAGGAGCGAACTTTTCCTATCTGGGGCGACGAGGCGCGGGCGCGAGGCTATGCGATTCCGTTGCCGTTTGGCGTCAACCTCAACTATATGAATATGCGGCAGAATATTGATGTCCAGAGCATCAGTTTTTCGGGACTGGCGTTAGGCGATCACCCCATTCCCGTCGACATGTTCGATATTGATGCCGGGCACACGCGTGAGCAAAGTAAAACGGAAACGCTGCGTCTGGATATGTGGGTATTCCCATTCCTCAACGTTTATGGGCTGGTGGGGCACTCACGCGGCTCGTCGGTCTCGAACGTTTCCGTCAATGCGGATCCCTCGCGTTACCGCGGACTGGATCGCCTTATCGCCGGGTCTGTGCATCAGCTTTACGAGAGCGGTCAGTTGCAAAATATTGATTTCACCCTCGATTTCAAAGGCACCACCTGGGGAACCGGAATTACCCTGGCCGGTGGCTACCAGAACTGGTTCGCGCTGGTGGATACCAACTATACGCGCACCGATTTCGATATTCTGGACGGTAAGATCTCTGCCCTGACGGTTTCTCCGCGCGTAGGTTATCGCTTTAGTTTCGAAGGGCCGGTGGGGCCATCACATCTGAGTCTCTGGTTGGGCAGCATGTATCAGGATGTCCAGCAGGAGTTTAAAGGCAGCCTGGAAGACCTGAAGATGCCCGCCACGCTTCAGCCGCTGATTAACGCGGTGAACCAGAACGGGGAGGGACGATTTCGCGTCAAGCAGCGCCTCACTTCGCCATGGAATATGCTGGTCGGCACGCAGTATGAAATGACGCCGCACTTCAATCTCCTGACCGAGATTGGCTTTAACGAGCGCAATAGTTTTTTCATTGCCGGTGAATATCGCTTCTGATGAACAGCTGCCGCCTGTTGCTGACCAGCACGCTGATGCTGATGGCCCTGCCAGCAGGCGCGGTATCGCTCGACCAAAAATCAGTGGATGAATTGCTTTCATCGCTTGGCGCGGATAACCAATACGATCCTGCCAAAGGCATTAACTGGAGCGTGCTACCCGGCCCCTTTTATACGCCTGAACTGAAACTGGGCCTGGGAATGGCCGTCGCGGGGCTTTACCGCGTGGATCCCCACGATAGCCGCACGCAGAACTCCTCGCTTTCCTTCACCGGTTTTATCAGCGCCAGCGGCGCACTGGGTATGGGTGTCAACAATTATACCTTTTTTACCGATGATCGCTGGCGGCTGTTTGTCGATGGGGCGATAACCAAAGTTCCGACGGGGTTCTGGGGCATTGGCTACGACGCGGCGCAGGGGAGCGCGCAGGATTACACCAATAATTCGGTACGTTTGCGTCCGGTACTGATGCGCGAAGTGATCGACAATTTCTATATTGGCGCCGGGTGGGATTTTTCTTCGATGCAGGCCAGCGTTGACTCGCCGCACGAAGGCGACCGATTTTCTCATTACGATGCATCAACCTCGCCGCTCTCTTCGGGGGCTACCGTCAGCGTTAACTACGACTCGCGGGATGTGGTGACGCGCCCGGAGCACGGGCAGTTTTTTAAAGCCGAGTATACCTGGTTCGATCCTTCCGTTGGCTCAGACAGCCACTTTACCGCCACCGAGCTGCAATATAACGTCTATCACCTGTTGAATGAAAAAGCGGTGCTGGCATTTGACGTTTGGGGGCGCTTTACTCGCGGTGATGTTCCCTGGGACATGCTGTCGATGGCCGGCGATGACCGCCGACTGCGCGGCTATTATCAGGGGCGTTATCGCGACAATGATGTCGTGAGCGGGCAGGTAGAATACCGACGAAAGCTGAACTGGCGTCACGGGTACGTGGTGTGGCTGGGCGCTGGCGCGCTGGGCAGTGATATTGGTGATTTAAGCCATCATCCGCTGCTGCCGACCGCGGGCGTGGGCTATCGTTTTGAGGTGAAACCCGCCATGAACATTCGGCTGGATCTCGGTTTTGGCAAAGAGAGCGCCGGGTTTTATTTCCAGGTGGCGGAGGCATTCTGATGATGAAATGGCTACTTCTTCTTACGCTTGCGGTCACGGGCGCGCAGGCGAATGACATGCTTTTTCCTGTCCAGCAGGCGAGGAAAATCGCCCCGGTTGCCGCAAGCCTTTCGCCGCCGGAGTCACTGCGCCCGTGCTGCGCTTTTGGTCATGACCTGCACGTCAGAGCCGTTGGTGTACCGGTGCCGTTTTATCAGATTGGCAACGTGCTGACGTTAGACACGCTGGGTGAGCACCGTTACAACGACAGCGCGCTGGGGGCGGTGAAAAATCTGGTTGGGCTGAGCGATGAGCAGAATGGGCTTATCTATACTCATCGCGGTGGGTTTATTGATATTGCCCACGTGCGCGATACGGCGGATAACACTTTCTTCATCTTCAGCCAGCTCTACCCCAAGCTGGGCCAGCGCTGGCGCTATTTTTATAGCAACGAACTGGGAGTTCGCCGGTTGCAGTTAAACGCGTTCACCCCTCCGGCCTCAATGATCTCGCGGTATACCCTGGCGGCGTGGCTATCCGCTCATCTGGCCTTCGAGCTGGCACAGTGGCATGAGATCGCCCAGTGGTACGGTTTTGAGTCTGTCCCCGGGTTTCCGGAAGAAATTTCGGCATTCTCGCCGGAGGATCTCTACTCGAATCTCCTGGGCGCGCGAATGGCGATCACGGTGATATTACAGGGCAAGGGCCATTCCGTGGAGGCGTTCAACGCCGCCATGACCGATGAGCTGCATCGCGTCCTGTTGGCGTTAGATGTGGCGACGCAAAGCGAAACGGAGCAGAAATTCCGTGAACTCGATGGTTACTGGTGGAACAGTAAACGGCGGGTACCAGATAAATTCCTGGTGCTGAAGCGCAACTACAACCTGGAGAACAACCGATTACCCACGCCTGTGCCAGCTGAGAAAACCGCGCCGTACCAGCTAACGATGCCGAAAGTGGTTGAGGGGTATCAGCTGTCGCGTCTGGGGGCGCTGCAAATCTACCCCGGTGATGATATGCAGCAACTTCCGGCCCCCGCCTCCTACTACGATCCGTCTCAGTTCCAGGGGCTGGCCGATAAGGCGCAGGCGGCGGATAAAGTGCAACTTGAGCGCATTCAGAAGTAATCCGGCGATAAACACCGCGCATTACCGTCAGAATGTGTAAATTTTCTTTATTTATCAATTGCTCACATTATTCTTTCTGCAACGTTGCCACTGCCATCCGTGACAAAGGTAAGAATGCAGATGAAAACCCTGTTTCGGGCTTCGGTCCTTATCTCGCTGATATCGCCGCTCGCCGGTTATGCCGCGCCTGAAGCGCAGACGGATTATTTTCAGCGTATCAGCTTTCATGCCCCCAGCACGCCAGGTTTTCGCACGGCCAGCATACTGAGCGCCGGATTTACCGGTGCGATCGTGACCATGAGCAGCAACCACGAGGCGTTGAATCTTAATGACGTGGTCTTCAGCTTCAATCACAGTTGGCTGAAAATCGACGCCCATCATGAAGGGCGGGTTACGCTGCGGATGGTACGACAGCCGCTGGCGCATGAAAGGGCGGGGACGTTGACGCTGCATAACCGTAAGAGTGGCAATTCCCAGCGCTACGACTTTACGGTCTCCACCTGGCTTATGGGCGACGGCGCGGTGGATGATAACTTTGTGCAGGCTCGTGAGCGCTGCGCGCGCCAGGGCGGGCGGCTGCTTACCACTCGCGAACTGAGGGACGTGTCCCGTAAATGGTTTGGTTTCAGTAAAGGCAATTTGCGTACGATGTATCCGCAGGCAACGCTGTTTAACGCGCAGGCGCGAGCCGGCGGCAGCTTCTGGGTACACGAAGCAAAAGCGCTGTACCTGCACACGGGGGTCAAAAGCCCCGAACGTGGGATTAACACCATCTGCCGCTACGAGTACGAAAATAGCGCAATATAATGCCGGGCCGCGCATCGGCTATTATTTAACAAGGTCGGGAAATAAACGTTTGCCGGCAATAGCGCAATAATTGTTAAATATCACGGCTATGTGGCACAGATGGACAAGTTGTCAGATAAACCTCACTGTAAAATAAAGTTTTGGTAAGATGCAGTGACTTTTATGATTTTAGTTAGCTTACTTTTTCGTGTTGTATTTTTAGCCCTGGCGGTAGTCGTTGTCGTACTGTGCCTGCATGTTGATGTGAATATAATCAAAAATGGTCTGACCGAAGACTCATTCACTGAAATTGTTCAGGAAAGTATTCTCTTTATCATTATCATGGTGCACCTTGTACGCGGGTGGAAACACAGCGCAATGCGCCAGTGCAATATTCTGATCGCCGGTTTTTTCCTTGCCATGCTGATCCGTGAGCTTGACGCGGTGTTTGACCTCATCCGGCATGGGAGCTGGCTGTGGTTCGCACTGGCGGTAAGCCTGGCGACCCTTTACTACGCATTTCGTCAGCCGCAGCGGGTGCTGGCACAGCTGGCTGAATATACCACGACGCCGTCATATGGATTAATGATTGCCGGTCTCCTGGCGATTCTCGTCTTTTCCCGTTTGTTCGGTATGTCGATACTCTGGCAGTCTATTTTGCAGGATGGCTACGTCCGTATTGTCAAAAATATGGTGGAAGAGGGGAGCGAGCTGTTTGGTTATATTATCTGTCTGATGGCATCGGTAAATATTCTTCCTGAACGTCGCAAATCCTGATGCGGAATATTTCTTTCCGTAAAAATTACCTGTCACGAAATTAACTCAATGATGTGATTCATCTCTTTTATGCAACGGTCTCGATGACGAGGCCGTTTCGCCTTACCGACAGGCGAAAGCAGGCGGAATCAATATTTCCCTTCATTGTTAAGCACGAAGTGTTTACCTTCCCGATATTTTCCTGTTTTTCTCTTTCGCACAGTTAAAACCGCTGCCATGATCGCTGATGACGACGCTTTGTTCGTCCCGGAGCGCTCTGACGACCGCGTATGTTTTGCACCGCTTATTAATTGCAGGTAGGATGCTTCGCGGCGATTTTATCTCTACACAGAATGACGGGAAAAATCGCATTGATCGTCGTGGCTCGCGTTCCGTTCGCGACGACCTGAAATCTCCTTAAATCAGACAGGTAACAGGGAAAATGGAAACACAAAACACTCAAGCCGCGGAGCAACACGCGGCGAAACGACGCTGGCTGAATGCCCACGAAGAGGGGTACCACAAGGCCATGGGAAACCGTCAGGTGCAGATGATTGCGATCGGCGGGGCCATTGGTACCGGCCTGTTTCTCGGGGCTGGCGCGCGCCTGCAAATGGCTGGCCCGGCGTTGGCGCTGGTGTATCTGGTATGCGGTATTTTTTCATTCTTTATTCTTCGCGCCCTTGGTGAACTGGTGCTGCATCGTCCTTCCAGCGGCAGCTTCGTCTCCTATGCCCGTGAGTTTCTCGGCGAAAAAGCCGCCTACGTGGCGGGCTGGATGTATTTCGTCAACTGGGCGATGACCGGTATCGTTGATATCACCGCCGTGGCGCTCTATATGCACTACTGGGGCGCATTTGGCGACGTTCCGCAGTGGGTCTTCGCGCTTGGCGCGCTGGCGGTGGTGGGCACCATGAACATGATTGGCGTTAAGTGGTTCGCCGAAATGGAGTTCTGGTTTGCGCTCATCAAAGTGCTGGCCATTGTTGTCTTCCTCGTGGTGGGTACCGTCTATCTGGGCAGCGGCAAGCCGCTGGACGGCAATGCGACCGGTTTCCATCTGATTACCGACAACGGCGGTTTCTTCCCGCATGGCCTGCTTCCCGCGTTGGTGTTGGTACAGGGCGTGGTTTTCGCCTTTGCCTCGATTGAACTGGTCGGTACCGCGGCCGGCGAGTGTAAAGATCCGCAGACCATGGTGCCGCGCGCCATCAACAGCGTGATCTGGCGTATTGGTCTGTTCTACGTCGGCTCCGTGGTGCTGCTGGTCCTGCTGTTGCCGTGGACCGCCTACCAGGCGGGGCAAAGCCCGTTCGTCACCTTCTTCTCGAAGCTGGGCGTGCCGTACATCGGCAGCATTATGAACATCGTGGTCCTGACCGCCGCGCTCTCCAGCCTGAACTCGGGCCTGTACTGCACCGGGCGTATTCTGCGCTCGATGGCGATGGGCGGATCCGCGCCGAAGTTTATGAGCAAAATGAGCCGTCAGCAGGTGCCGTATGCCGGGATTATGGCCACGCTGGTGGTTTACGTGGTGGGCGTATTCCTCAACTATCTGGTGCCGTCTCAGGTGTTTGAAATCGTCCTGAACTTCGCGTCGCTGGGGATTATTGCTTCATGGGGCTTTATCATGGTCTGCCAGCTTCGTCTGCGTAAAGCCATTAAAGAGGGCAAAGCCGCTGACGTCAGCTTTAAGCTGCCGGGGGCGCCGTTTACCTCCTGGCTGACGCTGCTGTTCCTGCTGAGCGTGCTGGTGCTGATGGCGTTTGACTACCCGAACGGTACCTACACCATCGCTGCGCTGCCGCTGATTGCTATTCTGCTGGTCGCCGGTTGGTTTGGCGTTCGCAAGCGCGTGGCGGAAATTCACCGCACCGCGCCGTAATCTCTCCTGCAGGCCTGATAGTGAACCTATCAGGCCTGCTTTTCTCAGAACATCCGAAAACGGTATTCAATAATGGCTTCAGAGGACAGCGTCTGCGTGCGCGTATAGTGGCCGTTAGTGAGCACCGGCGTTTTACCGCTGGTTTTATACGACCAGCCGGGGCCAAACATCAGCCAAACTGTTAAATTCTTCAGCGGCGGCGCGGAAGGCGTCCAGCGGGTAAAGGCGCTAATTTCGCCGGTACGCACGTGGTTATTCTTGTAGTTAAACTGCGCGATATTTCCCGCCAGCCCGACAGCTAAATCCGGCGTCAGTTTATAGTCGGAAATATTTGCCAGCACCAGTTCGCCATCGCGCATATAGTCATCGCCGGCATAGGCCATTGAGATAAATGTGCCGCGTGAGTTTTTACTCATATGGCGGGGATAGAAGCCGACTTCATTCTCTTTTTTGGCACTGGTATAGCCCACACCCCATTTCGTACTCCAGCGGTCGGCCTGCCAGCTGGCGTCGATGGCGAAATGCCAGGCGTTATGATCGAAGTCGCGTTTGCTGGCGGGCATCGCCAGATAGTTATCCAGCGCTTCGGTTGCATAGATTTGCGTGCCGATATTCAAACGCTCGACGGGCCGCAGTTGGGTAAACAACAGATGCCGGCGCAGATAATTTTCGCTCTCACCGTAGCCATATTGCGCGCTGAACAACTGGCTGTTCCACAACAGTTCGCCGCTCGCCAGATGGTTGATTTTCTCTCCGGTATTGGTCTGCAACTGTTTTTTATCCGGCGAGTTACGGTCCATTGAATTCTCGATATAGGCACCGCGTAGCGTCAAATGCTCATTGCTGATGCCGCCGCTAATCCCCGAATAGGTGGTGGGCGAGAGGCGATTGGAGGTGGAGATAACGCCGTAATTTTTCAGTACCTGCCAGCCCCAGCGGGCGTTCAACTGGGTATCCGCAACGTTATATTTCAGCTTAATATTACGTTGGCCGAATTTAGAATATCCCTCAGCATTGCTTTTTTTATTACCCTCGCCGTTATTATACAGTACGCCTCGGGAATTAAAATAATCACTGGCGCCTAACTTCACCGCGCCATAATAAACGGCATCAACGCCAATGAAATCGGCAAAATAGCCCGATTGATAATCCACCGCCACGCCCTGGCCCCAGGCATTGTGCACGTGTGTGGGGTTTGCATTCTCCTCCTTCAGATATTTCCAGTAATTCTTTAATGACAGGGTCATCGACGAATCACGAAAAAAAGCGTTATCCAGATACGCGTATTCATTTTGATTGTCGGCGGCCCATGCTGACATGGCGCAGCCTTGCATCAGCATAAGCAATGCTGTTGCTAATGGTGTTATTTTCATGTGTGATCCCAGAATAGATTCGCGGGGGCAAGAATCCCCGCGGTATTATCAATGTAGATATTATTTTTGATTATTCAGACGCTGTTTACCGGTTTCGACGTAGTGCAATGAGCCAATTTCCGGCACGCTGTAGTGACCGTTTTTATAGATAATTTTGACCACGGCGGCGTTAGCCAGCGGCTTATTTTTGTCTGGCGAATCGGTGAGATCGGAGATCATAATTTGCATCGATGTGCCCGACGAGATAGCCAGCACGGTTTTATCGCCGTTCGCCTGCGCCTGCTTGACGATAGTCGCCAGCGCGGCCTGGGTGCGGGCTTTTACCTGCGCATAGTTTTCTGCCAGCCCTTTCGGGTCGGCTTTCGCCAGCGCGTCCTGTGAATCCTTCACGGGCAGGGTTCCCGCCTTCATCGCCTGGAACAACGCGGCGCTATCGGCTAATCCGAGCGCGTGTGCGCCGGCTTCCGCCATATCTTTATTGAAGCCGCCCTCAAAACCGCCAAAGAAGGCTTCACGCAGGCCGGGAAGCTCATTGAGCTGGTAGTTTGCGACCCCCATTTGCTTGAGAATGACCGCCATGGTTTCGCGCTGGCGTCCCGCGTCGCTGGAGTAATAGCGGTCAAATGCGATCCCTTTTAACCCTTCGCCAAGATAACGGGCGACCCGGACGCCATCTTCGGTCAGCGGCGTATCGGCCCAGCCCTGAACGCGATCGAAGGTATTAAACAGCGTTTTACCATGACGGGCAAAATAGAGGGTGACGGTATCATCGTGGGCAGAGGGGGCAATATCTGCCGCAGAACAGGTCGCCGCGCTGGCAAGCGCCATTAAAGCAATCAGCCATTTTTTCATTGGGTATCCTTTTTATATTTTTAATTAAAAACAAAAAACCCGCGCCCCTTCTCAATCATCAAAATAGCATGCTTGAGAAATGACGCAGGTTTTGCCTGTTGCAAACAGTAACAATCCAGTTTTGCCGGACAATAGCACCATCAATTTTAAATGGCAGTAATTATTTTATCTCGGGCTTATATTTGTGATCGCCTTCAAGTCTTTTTTTGGATGATTTAGTCAGGTGATTTTTTCTCTGCTTAACCAAAGAATGGCTTATGCGTGAAATTAAAACAGGGAGGATGTCAGCTTAATCTGGCATGATATTATGATGCTGGTCACAGAAAAGGAATAGCCCCTCTGGATCTTGAGCGGCTTAGACGGTACTTTCTCAGCCATCTCAGGATTGTTACTGAAATAAGGCAAAACCTAAGACACTTGTTGCTCTGCATGGGCGGCGGGTGTCTTAGGTTTTTTTTTGCTTGTCATAAGCACCTGTTCCCCTTATCCGAGGAGTTACGATGAATCTACTGAAAGTTATTGCCCCGTTGTTCGCTATATGCGCTTTTTCTGCTCAGGCCGGAGCGGCACCGCTGAAAATATTGGTCGTCAACGATGATGGCTGTGAATCGCCGGGCAGTACATCGCTTCAGGATAAACTTAAGGCAAAAGGCTATGATGTCTGGATGGTCGCTCCGGCCACGAATCAAAGCGGTATTGGCTCGGCCATTACCTTCAAAACGGGAAAAATCTTTGATGTGAAAAAGGTCGCCGAGCAGCGCTATTGCTTCCCGGGCACGCCAGCGGACTCGGTCGATTTTGGACTCCATGGCCTGCTGAAAGAGGCCGCGCCTGATTTAGTGATTTCCGGCGTCAACGACGGCCCGAATACCGGGATGGCACAGGTGAATTCCGGAACCGTCAGCGCCGCCGCTCGCGCAGTTCGCTACGGCGTCCCGGCCATTGCCGCCAGTATTGGCTATCGGTTTACCGACGAAGAGATGAAAAATAAATGGCCAAGTACGCATAAATACTGGCCCGACTCCGTCGATTATGTCGTTGGCGTTGTGGATAAACTGAATAGTCAGCGTGTGAAAGGGCAGCCGTTATTACCTGCGGGTACCGGGTTAAGTATTAACTATCCGGCGCTGGCGTCGGCGGATATTAAAGGCGTGCGCTATGTCGATAATCAGCGTTTCCCGGTCGCCCAAATTGGCTACGATATTCTGCCCGACGGTACGGCGAAACAGACGATGAATCCGCAGTCGCTAAAACCGGTACTCGACGACAGTGATTCTGGTTGGCTGAATAAAGGCTATATCACCTACACCATTTTCGATGGTTCATGGAATGCGCCGCAGTATGAAGCCCAATATAAGGCATTGCTGAATCCCTGAAACGTGGCGGGTGGCGATGGTCATTAAAAGCTCATTGCCAGCCCTACGCCATAGCCGCTGGTGCCGTTGCCAAACATATAGCGCGCCACCAGCCGCGTTCGGGTAATAAAGACCGGGTACTTGCTGCTGTCCATTTCAATGCCCAGTCCCACCGAGCTCAGGCTATCGAAGCCGAGCTTGCCGCGCTGCTCGCCGAGGTATTCGGTGTGCGCGCCCTCCAGCACATAGCGCACCGGGCTTTTCAGCAGCGTCCAGTCGAACAATGGCGCACGGCGGCGCAGATACAGCCCCAGATTTTGCGCCGTGGCGCTTCCTTCCACGGCACGAGAGGTGCTGCCGAAGGTTTGCAGATTCATTCCCGTGTAGCGCAACTCCACATCGATATCCTGCGCAGGGGAGAGAAGCTCATAGTCGAGCATCAACGAACCGCCCAGCCCGTAGGCATTGAGTCGGCCGCCGTCGAGGAAATCGTAATCGGCGTTTTTATGCCGCTCCAGCGCCCAGGCACCCACGCGCAGATCGCTGGCCATGGTGCCGAGCATGACGTTGGCGATGGGACGCAGCACCAGATTGCCGCCCCAGCGGTCGCGGTGCAGGTTGAAATCCCAGCCGATACCGCCGGTGGTGGTCAGGCTGTTCCATTTGGTAGGAATACGTCGGCTCTGGTCGCCGTCGCTGATCACAAACTGCGGATCATAACGGCTGTAGCCCAATGCGCCTTCCAGATACAACGGAAAGGACTCCCCCATGGTGGCGCCGCCGCCGAACTGGGTAATGGAGAGCTCGGTTTTATCATCGGAACCGGAGCCAATATTGAGATCGCTGGCGGTGATATCCGGCACGATCATAAAGCTCATTAAGGTCAGCACCGCGTCGGCGCGCTGCTTGATCCGCTGGCCCTCCGCCGCTACGGCATCCGGGCTGAATGCCAGCGACGCGAGCAGGAGTAGGGTGATGCCGGGATATGCTGCAATCATGGCGCGAGCAGCCTCAACCAGAGAAGATAGATTAACTATAGAGCAGGATTTCTTGCTCAGCGCAGCGGTGGAGCAGACAAAACCTTACACTCACCCCCTTGCGGATCATTGAGTATTGTTTATGATTCGTCGGTCCTGATTGATTGGGTGAATAATGCATAATCGTCCGCTGGTAGCAAAATGGCTGTTGATGATGACCTGTCTGGCGATGGCTATCTGCCTGGTCCAACGGGCTGTCTATCTGCACCATTTTCTTGCGCAGGCCAGCAACCCGGTTCAGGTCTTCTCCAGCCCGGCGACGCCGGAAGCGGAACTTGGCCCGTCGCCGTGTCAGCTGAGCGCCAGCTCGCTACTGTGCGCCCAGCCGATGTTCTTTGACGGCGCGCTCCCCGCCGTTATCCTCTTCCTGGCCCTGATGCCGCTGTTTGTCGAAGTGCGCGCGTTTGTCTTTCGCGACGTGCCACGGCGACCGCCAACCTTACGAATACACCTCAAAAACTGCGTTTTCCGTGAATAAAACATCGCCGTCTTAGCGATTAAATTTTTCATTTACGGAGAAAACACATGTTGAATATCTTCAGGGGATTCCTCCTCCTGTTGCTCAACTGCGCGGGCATTGCCCACGCAGCGGATAGCGGGTGGTTAACTTCCCCGCAAAACGATCACGCCCGCATTCGTTTCCAGGCCGAAAGAGGTGAGGGCCGAGTGTACGGTCTGCTGACCGTTGAACTTCAGTCCGGCTGGAAAACCTACTGGCGCTCGCCGGGGGAAGGGGGCGTTGCGCCCGAGATAGTCTGGCAGAACGGCGAGAAGGCGCAGTGGTACTGGCCGGTACCGTCGCGCTTTGACATTTCCGGGCTCACCACGCAAGGCTACCACCGGCGGGTGGCGATTCCGATGATCATCACCGGGAACCTCGGGGATACGCTGGCTGGAACGCTCACGCTGTCCACCTGTAGCAACGTCTGCTTGTTAACAGACTACCCGCTGCAACTTAATCTTAATCATCCCACCGACGAAACCTTCCAGGACGACTTCGAACAGGCGATGCGGACGGTTCCGGCCAGCAGCGGCGTTTCCGCCGATCTCAGCGCACATCTGGCAGGGAAGCAACTGGTGATTAGCGGAACAACGCCAGACGAATGGCGCTCGCCGGAAATCTATTTCGATCCGCTGGACGGGGGCATTCTGCCCGGAGAGCCTCAGGTGCAAACGCGCGGCAAGGCGTTGACCGTGACCGTACCGGTCACCGACGAATGGGGTGAAGTCCCCGCGACGCTGGCGGGGAAAACGCTCTCCTTTGTGCTCACCAATCATGACCGGGCGCAGCAAACAACCCTCACGGTCGGCCCTGATAGCGCTGCATTGCACGATGACACGGCGACCGGCCTGAGCCAGATGCTGCTGTTTGCGCTGCTCGGTGGTCTGCTCCTCAATCTGATGCCCTGCGTGCTGCCGGTGCTGGGGATGAAGCTCAGCGCGGTGCTGCATGCCGGTACGGACAGGCGCAAGATCCGGCTGCGCTTTCTGGCGACCAGCGCGGGGATCCTGTTCTCCTTTGCGCTGCTGGCGGCGATGGTCTCCGCGCTGAAGCTGACGGGGGCGGCACTCGGCTGGGGCATTCAGTTCCAGAACCCGTGGTTTATCGGCCTGATGGTGGCCGTCACCTTTGTGTTTGCGCTCAATCTGTTCGGCGTTTTCAACGTGCTGCTGCCATCGACGATGACGGGCAGAATGGCGACGGCAGGGGGCAACGGTACGCTGGGCAGCTTCTTTGAAGGGGTCTTTGCCACGCTGCTGGCGACGCCTTGTTCGGCACCGTTTCTCGGTACCGCTGTCGCCTTTGCGCTGGGCGCACCGCTGACGACGCTGTGGCTTATTTTTATCGCGCTCGGTATCGGCATGGCCCTCCCGTGGCTGCTGGTGGCAATGGTGCCGAAAATCGCCTTGCTGCTGCCGCGCCCAGGACGCTGGATGAACGGGGTGAAAACGCTGCTCGCATTGATGATGCTGGCCTCCAGTCTTTGGCTGGCGACGCTGCTTGCCCAGCATATCGGCGACAGAATCAGCGGGGTTATGGTGCTGACGCTCACGCTGCTGGCGCTGTTCGCTTTTATCTTCGTAACCCAACGTCGGGGAGCGAGTTTCTTTGTGGTTCTGGTTTTGCTGGCGGCCTTAAGCGGTTACCAACTGCATGGGATCCTCCTGGCTTCGCCTGCGCCCAGGGCTGAAACGGCGATCCGCTGGCAACCCTTGAGTGAAGCGGCAATTGCACAGGCCGTCGCGGACGGGAAGCGGGTCTTTGTCGATATCTCGGCAGACTGGTGCGTGACCTGCAAAGTGAATGAAATACGGGTATTGAATCAGCCGGAGATTATCGCCGCGCTGAATGCGCCTGATGTGGTAGCCCTACGCGGTGACTGGAGCCAACCCTCAGATGCCATCGCTGCTTTCCTGCAAAAACGTAACCGCTTCGCCATCCCCTTCAATGAAGTCTACAGGCCGGGGCAAACCACCGGCGAGATCCTCCCGCCGCTGCTGGACAAAAAGATCCTGCTGAGCGCCCTGAACCCTGTTAAAGGTGAATAACCCATGAAAAACACGCTGATTTTTGGCTTACTGCTCCTTGCTTCGTTGCGCGCCTTCGCCGCGCCGCCGCTGACGCCCGCACAGGAAGCGCGCGTCCAGGAACTGGTGCAGGAGACCTTGCTTAACCATCCGGAAATCCTCGCCGCGGCGGCGGAAAAGCTCGACCAGCAGAGCGCACAGGCCGATCGCGAGCAGTTGCAGACGGTCCTTAAGCAACACCAGGACTTTCTCTTCAATGACCCGAACTCTCCGCGCTTCGGGGCGGCGCATCCCCGGTTGACGCTGGTCGTGTTTACCGATTACAACTGCCCTTACTGCAAGAAATTTGACCCGTATCTGGCAAAGATCGTGGCGAAATACCCCGACGTGGCGGTGGTGTTTAAGTTTCTGCCTTACCGCGCAGAAAGTTCGGTCACCTCGGCACGCGATGCGTTGACCGTGTGGCGTACGCATCCTGAGCAGTTCCTTCGCTTCAACGATATCCTGATGGCGAGAAAGGGCTATCACGATGATGCCAGTATTGCTGAAGCGAAAAAGAAAGCCGCAGTGGTGGTGGATAAGCCCGATGAACAAAGCCTGGAAACGCTGAAGAAAAGCCTGGCGGTCGCGCAGCAGCTTGGGATTCAGGGCACGCCCGCCACGCTGATTGGCGGCGAACTGCTGTCGGGCTGGATCCCGTATGAACAATTTGACGCAATGGTCAGCGAAGCGCTGAAAAAACAGTAAATTGACTCGCGGGGGGACTCCCCCGCGTTAAGGAGAGACGAGTATGAAACCGATCGCGCTGATGGCGTTATCCTTAATCCCGACGCTGGCCTTTGCCAGCGCGCCGCTGCCCGACATTGTAAAACGCTTTAGCGAGCAGCAGAACATCACGATAGTCAAAGAGATAGACGCTCCCGGCGGCATGAAAAGCTGGGTCGGTCAGTATCAGGATATGGGCGTGACGCTGTTTCTGACGCCGGATGGCAAGCACGTGGTGTCCGGTTATCTTTATGACGATAAAGGTAAAAACCTGAGTGAAGACTATTTCAAAAGCGAAATTTATATCCCGATGGGCCGGGAGATGTGGCAAAAGCTCAACAGCGCTCACGCGCTGAAAGAGGGGGTCGATACGGCGGAACGCAAGGTGGTGGTCTTCGCCGATCCGTTCTGTCCGTATTGCAAAACGTTCTGGTCGGCGGCCCAGCCCTGGGTGGCGGCGGGTAAAGTGCAGCTTAATACGCTGTTGGTGGCGTTCCTCAACCCACAAAGCGGGCGTAACGCCACGGCCATTCTGAACGCCGATGACCCGGTGGCGGCCTGGCGGGAGTACGAGCTCTCTGGCGGCAAAAAACTGCCGCCGTTTACGGGCACCACGCCGCGTGAAACCTTCAATTTGCTCCAGCAGCACCAGAAGCTGATGGACGATCTGGGGGCGAGCGCGACACCGGCCATTTATTATATGAATGATAAAAATGAGCTGCAGCAGGTGGTCGGCATGCCGGATGAAAAGCAACTGATTGACATGTTCGGCCCACGCCCCTAAGTCATAGCAACGTGCGCGCTGGGGCGGGGGTGACCCCTCCGGCGCCCGTTTAGCCCCAGACGTGGATAAAATTCAGTAACACGGTCACGATGACCCAGGCTAACAAAAAATAGCGCCGCTTGTCGTTGCGAGATTCCAGCGCGGAGAAATAGTTGGCGCTGTAAAAGGTGGAGACAATAATCGCCAGCGTGACGACGATATGCCATACCGATTCCCGGATGCCAACACAGGCGCTGACGGCGCTAAAACAGAGCACGATAGCAATGCCGTTAAGCGCGTTGCACATCAGCCAACCCCACAGGCTGGCGGGCCGGACAAACATTTGTTCGAGTCGTAATACCAATGAACTATTCACCCTGTAAATATAAAGTGCGCATAAAATGCAGCTTATGCGTAGGCGTGTAGTTGACCAAAATCAACGTTGTGGGCTGATGTCGACAATTATGTCCTGAATGTTGAGCGGTGTTGGCGTACAGACGGCCAGACTGAGCGCATTTTGCTGGCAATGAGCAATAAAATGCGTCGCAGGCTGCGTACTGTCGATGTCGGCCATCCGCCATACGCCGCCGCCGCGCTGCTTCACGATAGCCTCTTTCCGCGTCCAGATGCGCCAGAAGGCGGCGAGCTGGTGTTCCGGGCGTTCGGCGGCAATTTCCGCCTGTTCGCCGTCGCTATAAAACGCACTCACCAGCGATGGCCAGCGCGGGCGCGGGCGGATAACCTCGATATCGCAGCCCACTTCCCCTTCATCGCTGAGTAGCAGGGCGATGTTGTCGCCGCTGTGGCTCAGGTTGAACCACAGCGCCTGCTCCCCCCCAAACGCCGGTTTCCCTTGTTCGCCATAGATAATCTCCGGCAGCGGCGAGCAGACGTGGCAAAGTAGCGCCCGACCCGCCAGCCAGGCGGCCCGTCTTGCGCCCGGCGGTGCCGCCGCCATAATTTCTGCGGCGAGCGGAATGGCGCTTAAGGCCGGAATGTTCCCCAGATAAAGCCGGTACATTTCAGGGCCAGCGTTGAATAATCATCGAGGTGTTGATGCCGCCGAAGGCAAAGTTATTACTCTGCAGGAACTCACAATCCACCCGGCGGGCCTTCGCCATGATGTAGTCCAGCGCACCGCAGTTTTCATCCGGATGCCGCAGGTTGAGCGTGGGCGCAAACCAGCCTTCGCGCATCATCTGCAGACTCATCCAGGCCTCCAGCGCGCCACAGGCGCCGAGGGTGTGACCAAAATAACCTTTCAACGAGGAAAAGGGGACGCGGTCGCCGAACAGCGCGGCGGTTGCCTGGCTTTCGGCAAGATCGCCGCGGTCCGTTGCGGTGCCGTGGGCCGAAATATAGCCGATATCCTGCGGACTTAAGCCTGCCACTTTCAGCGACTGCGCCATACAGATTTGCATGGTTTCGCGCTGTGGCTGGGTGATATGGGCGGCATCGCAGTTGGTGGCAAAGCCGACGATCTCGCCGAAGATGGTCGCGCCGCGCGCTTTTGCGTGCTCCAGTTCTTCAAGAATGAGCGTTCCGGCACCTTCACCCACCACCAGTCCGTCGCGTTTCTCATCGAACGGCGAGGGCGTTGTTTTCGGTTGGTCATTGCGCTGGCTGGTGGCGAACAACGTATCAAAGACCGCCGCTTCAGAGGGGCACAGTTCCTCTGCGCCGCCCGCGACCATCACGGTCTGGTAACCGTGGCGGATGGCTTCCCACGCGTAGCCAATCGCCTGGCTGCCCGAGGTACAGGCGCTGGAGGTGGGGATAACCCGTCCGCGCAGGCCAAAGAACAGGCCGGTATTGACGGCGGTGGTGTGCGGCATCATCTGCACGTAGGTAGTGGCGGTAATGTTATTGGTGTGCTTCTCGGTCAGCATGGTGGCGAATTCGCTCATCGGGCCGGTGCTGCCGGTTGAGGAACCATAGGCAATCCCGGTTTCACCATTAGTCAGCACCTTATCGTCGAGCAAACCCGCCTGCTCCAGCGCCAGCTCGGTGGCCCGCGTCGACAGCAGCGACACGCGGCCCATCGCGCGGATGCGTTTACGGGTGTAATGGTCCGGCAGCCTGAAGTCTTCTATCGGCGCGCCCAGCAGCGTTTGCAGCCCGTCGAATTCCTGCCATTCCGGCATATACCGTACGGCGTTTTCGTAGGCCAGCAGCCGGGTGGAAACGTCCTGCCAGTTATCGCCAAAGGCGGTGACGCCGCCCATCCCGGTAATCACCACGCGGCGCGTCATAGCATCCCTCCATTAATGGAAATGACCTGGCGAGTCACGTAACCGGCAATATCGGACATCAGATAAGCGGCCAGCCCGGCCACTTCGTCCGCCTGTCCCATGCGTTTCATCGGTATAGCGGCCATGGCTTCTTTCAGTGCCGTCTCTTCCATCTGCAGCATGCCGGTATCGATAAGGCCCGGCGCAATGCAGTTGACGGTGATTTTGCGTTTTGCCAGCTCTATCGCCAGCGCTTTGGTGGCGCCAATAATGCCCGCTTTGGCGGCGCTGTAGTTCACCTGGCCCCGGTTGCCCATCACGCCAGAGACGGAAGAGAGCGTGATAATGCGTCCTCCCTGGCGCGCGCTAATCATCGGCATAATACAGGGCTGAATGACGTTGTAGAAACTGTCGAGATTAGTGTGGATCACCGCATCCCAGTCGTCATCGCCGAGCGCCGGGAAGGCGGCGTCGCGCGTTATGCCAGCATTGCTCACCACGCCGTACCATGCGCCATGCGCCGCAATATCCTGCTCCAGCACCGTGCGGCACTGCGCACGATTTGCGACGTCAAATTGCAGCAAACGCCCCGTGCCACCAAGGGCATGAATCGCTTCCAGCGTCTCCTGCGCACCAGCCTCGTCCTGATGATAATGAACGCCGACCACAAAACCTTCCGTCGCCAGCTTTTGGGCGATGGCGCGCCCGATCCCCTTGCTGGCACCGGTCACTAAAACTGAACGACTCATGCGCACGCTCCTTGTTGAAAGAGAGAATGAAGTTCTTCCGCCGTCGGCTGGAAGGTATTCACACGACCCGATGCCAGCGGCTCCGCGCCGACATGAATTGTGCATTCAAAGCTGCCGAAACGTTCGTCCTGCATCAGACGGCTGATGGCGACAGAAAGCGTTTTTCCGCCTGGCAACGCGCCCGCGGCGCAAACCAGCTCACGGGCGCCGAGCACCATCCCCAGCGCCATCGCCTCCAGCCCTTTCTGCTGACGATGCCAGCCGGACCACACGCCGACGGTCTGCGCCATCAGCTCCAGCGCGAACCAGCCGGGGAGATTTCCTTGCGGATCGAGATACGGCCCCAGTACGCCGTTGGAAGTCACGGCGACGCGGCACATGGCGGTTTCCTCGGTCACGCTCACCACCTCTTCCAGCAGCAGCATCGGGGCGTCGTGCGGCAGATAGTCGCCGGGTGATAAATAGCGGCTCATGAAACCCTCCCGAGCAGGATGCTGGCGTTGTTGCCGCCAAACGCGAACGAATTTGACAGGATAATCGGGCGCTTCAGCGTCTGCGGCTGCGTAATAATCCCGCAGGGTGCCAGTGCCGGGTCGCGCGGCGACAGGCTAAAGTCCTGGGCAGGAAGCGGTAGATTTCGTTGTAATATTAACATGCTGAGCGCCGCCTCGGTGATGCCTGCCGCGCCCAACGTGTGGCCGGTCAGGTGCTTGGTGGAACTACAGGGCACCGCTTCGCCAAACAGCGCGTTCACCACGCGAGATTCGATCCGATCGTTCAGCGGCGTTGCGGTGCCGTGCAGATTAATGTAGCCGATATCGGCAGCGGCCATCTCCGCGTCGTTGAGCGCTTGCTGAATCGCGCGAATCGCGCCTTCTCCCTGGGGATGCGGCGCGGAAATATGGTAAGCATCGCTCGACTCGCCGACGCCCAGCAGCGCGATAGGCTGCGGCTCACGCGTCAGCAGCATCAACGCCGCGCCTTCACCGATGGTGATGCCGCAACGATCCTGAGCAAACGGCTGGCACCGCGTGGTGGAGAGCGACTCCAGACTGTGGAAACCATTAATCGGCATCCGGCTCAGGGTGTCCGAGCCGCCGACGATCGCCACGTCCGCCAGTCCGGCCTCAATCAGGCGACGACCGCTGATGATCGCGCGGGCGCTGGAGGAGCAGGCGGTTGAAAGGGTAAAGGCCGGGCCGTCGAGCGCCAACCAGTGGCTGAGAAAGCGCGACGGGTCGCCCAGCTCCTGTTGCGGATAGCGCCACGCGGTGCTGGCTTCGCCGTTCAGGGTCAGGTTGACGTGTGCGTCGCCCTCATCCAGTCCGGAGGTACTGGTCCCGAGCACCACGGCAACCCGCTCGTGGCCATACTGCGTGATGGCGGCATCCACCTGCGGCTGAATCTGCGCCAGCGCGGCCAGCAGCAGCTGGTTGTTGCGCGAGCGGTGGTCGCGAAAGGTATCAGCAATGACGGGCAGCTCGCCGTCGACGCCGCCCAGCACTGCCTCGGGATGTCCCTGAAGCCAGCCGGTTCTTGGGCGCATGCCGGGGGCCACGCCGCGCGTCAGGTTCGCGGCGATCTCATCGAGCGTGTTGCCCAGCGCATTGATCATGCCAACTGCCGAAATATAGATCATCTCAGTCACCCAGATATTGAATGGTGATGTGGTATTTAAAAACGTGCTGCGCAATGCTGATTGGCTCACGTTTGCCGTGGCGGTTGAGGTAGGTGATTTCGGTCACCAGCTTACCACGGGCGTTGCGCAGCTCGCGCTTATCGCCGCTGTCGGTCAACGTCCAGCCGGCGGGCAACTGCGGCTGCCAGGCGCTGATGGGCCAGTGGCTGAGCATCACGTCGGCCAGTACCTGGCTGGCGGGCGGCAGCTGTGGCGCAACGATCGACTGTTCGGTGTGCAGCCCGTGTTCGTCGTAGGTGGCGAGAAACAGACGAATACCGACCGACGACAGCCCCGCGAGGGTGAGTTTTTTATCATCGGCGTTCAGCATGACCAGCAGCGACTGGGTCTGACCGTTGAAGCTGCCGGTCAGCAGCTGCTGAGAACGGAGCGCCGGAGAGATGCCCGGCACCGGTAGGGTCACGCGGGTTCCCGGCTCCAGCCACGCCTGCGGGCGAGCGGATGGCGCCGGTGGCGTGTGGCTGCAAGCGGTCAGCAGCAGAGTGCCTATCAGAAAAAGGGCGCGGATTGCCGGATGGCGACACGCGTCGCGGTACGCTGTAGGCCGCATAAGGCAACGCCGCCATCCGGCAAAAAAGGTCGCTGTCATCATCGTTTTTGCTTCTCTCTTTTCGTCGGCATCGCCAGCGGCGATAGCAGAAAGGCGGTGAAAATGCCGCTCACCAGTACGATACCGAAACTGCTGATGGCCTGCGTGGCGCTAAAGACCAGCATGCCAAGCGTCAGCAGTGTCGTCAGCATCGCCAGCGTAATCGCCAGCAGCGACGTCAGCGGCGTGCCGCGCGGGTTGCTGAAAAATAGGGTGTAGTTAATACCGATCCCCAACACCAGCACCAGCGCCAGCAGCGAGAACAGGTTCAGCGGATGTCCACTGAACGCCAGCACCGCCAGCCCACAGCCTAATGACAGCAATGAGGGGACAAGACTGATGACCCCTTTCCGCCAGCCGAGGCGGGCGATTGCGCCGCAGGCAATCACCGCCAGCGCTACGCCCAGCAGGCCGGTCAGAATATGGCGATAGAGCTCGAACAGCGCATCGAAAGTGTGTTTACGATCCACCCACGCTACGCCGGGCTGTTTTTTACTCAGCGCATCCAGCGCCGCGCTTTCTTTGACCCCTTCAGCGGGTATCAGCACGCCGCTTTCACCGTTGGGCAGCGTCAGCCACAGCAGACGCCAGCCTTCACTGGCCGGGCTGCTCAGCCAGCTATCGACCGTCACCGTCATGGGCTTAAGGTCCGGATTCACCATGGAGATCCCGGCACGGCCTAGCGCCTGAGCGATGGCGGGCGCGGCGGTTTGCAACGCCTTGAGATCCTGCTGCTGCCGGGCGAGGGAATTCAGCGGAATCGTGCGATAGCCGCTGATCCAGCCGCGCTTTTTCGCCTGCTCCAGCGCGGGAATAAACCCTTCCAGCCGCTCCAGCGTTTGCTGTGCAGAGCTGCCGTAAACCACAAACCATTTTTGATCGACGCGCTGCCCGGTTAGCGCGGTAATCGCCTTTTCCTGCGCCAGAATGTGCTGCGGTAGCGCCTGAAGCTGCGAGATATCGTCATCGACGCGCAACGCGGCGAGGCCCGCCAGAGAGAAAAGCGCCAGCGCCACCGGCAGGCCGACGGACAGTTTTCGGTTGCGTCGCCATGCGGCCAACCAGCGCAGCATCAGCCCCCGCGCCGGAACCGGGCGCACCGGCAGACCACGACACAGCCACGGATGCCAGAAAATCACCGTCAGACAGGAGGCGGAGAGGCCGACGGCGGCAAATACCGACATCTGCCGAATAGCGGGGAAGGGGGCGAGCATCATGATCAGATACGCCGCCACGGTGGTCAGCAGCGCCAGCAGCAGCGCGGTACGCACTTTGGCGAGGCTTTGCCACGGCGAGGCCTGCGCGCCATGCACCATGCGCTCGGTCAGATAGTAGAGCGTGTAGTCGGCGGAAATACCGATAATGCTCATGCTCATCACCAGCGTCATGAGGTGCAGCTCGCCGAACGCCAACAGCGTGACGACGGTGCCCGCCAGCGCGCCGATGGCGATGGAGGTCAGACACAGCAGCAGCGGGCGCAGCGAGCGGAAAGTGAGAAGGATCAACAGCACTACGCCGAGTATCGTTGCTGTGCCGAGCGTTGAGATATCCTGCTTCGCCTGCTGGCTGGCGTAATCGCTGTAAAACACCGTCCCGCGCGACAGCAGCTGTGCCTGCGGATGGCGGGCCTTCAGCTCGCTTTCCAGCGTGCCGAGCGTGGTTACCAGCCGGTGCGTTTGCTGCATGTCGAACGACGAGCCGGACAGCTCGCCGTGCAGCAGATACCAGTAGCGTCCGTCGCCATCCTGCGTCACCAGCCAGCCGTCCATCAGTCTTAGCCGCTGGCCATTTTTCGCCATCGCCAGCTGCGCGCCGCGCATCAGCATCAGCGGGTCGTTTTGCAGCTCTTTGCCGCTCACGCCGGAGAAGGCCGAATAGAGCTGGGAGAGGATCCACTGCGCCTGCGCTGCGCCGCCGTTTTGCAACCGCGCGCGGGTCTCCGGGTCAATCAAGCCGTTACGGTGCTGCCAGAAAAAATCGCCCCAGGCTTGCTGGCTGTCGGCATCCATCGGGCCTTTGACTTCCGCCAGCGCCTGCGATTTTTCCAATAGCGCCAGCCAGTCGCGGGCGACCTGCGGGTCGGCCTGTTTGCCGGGGCTGACCAGCCAGACCAGCTGACGGTCGAGGCGCTGCATAAACCCGTCGTTAAGGCTCGGCGGAATCGCGCCCATTGCCTGTTTCGGCAGCATGGCCAGCACGCTGCTGTTCAGCCGCGCTTTCGGCAGCAGCGTCAGCAGCGCCGCCAGCATCAGCAGACAGCAGAAAGCCCACAGCAGCGCCGGGCGTTTACTGGGCGGCAAAGCGTTGGCGTTCGTCATCGGTCAGTTGGGCGGGCGTCAGCTGGTGTTGAGAGAGGACAATATCGGTGCGATCGCCCTGTTTATCGTTGAGCACAATGCGCTCCAGATAGTCTTTACCGGCCAAATCAATGGTGGCGAAGATTTTATCCAGCGGCGTCGTGGTTGGCGTCAGGCTTAGCGTCCAGCGGCCTGCGCCCTGGTCTTTAAAATCGACGCGGAAGTTTTGCTCAAGCACGGCGCGATCGGCCTGGAACAGCGCGCGCAGCAGGTGGTTAAACTGGAACATCTGCGGGTTGTTTTCCGCGGTGATGGTCTGCGGCGGCTGGCCGTTAATGGCCTGCACCATTCGCTTATCATCGAGCAGGAGCTGCATCGGGAACGGGCTGGTTTGATCCCACAGCAGCCCCCGATCGCGGGCAATCAGCATCGTCCCCTGAGAACGCAGCGGCTGCGGCAGATCCTTGATGGTCCGGGTCTGGTCGAAGTGTGCGCGAATCACCGGCTGTTCGGTAAAGCGTTGTTGCAGCGCGTCGAGCGTCAGTGCGCTGACAAACGGGCTTATCAATAGCGCCAGCAGCGGCAGCCATCTCATGGCGTGACCCCCATACGTTCAAACAGAATATCCGGGCTGACGAAGCACATCTCGCCGCTGGCGTCGTCCACCGCCACCTGGATGGTGTAGCCGCTGGTGGCGCGCTGGCCGCTTTCGGCATCGAAAATGTCGTAGTTGATGCGCAGGCGGTTCTCAAACTCGTTGATGCGCGCGCGGACGCGAATGCGCTGCTCGAAGGTCAGCGGGTGACGGTACTTCACGCGGGTATCGACCACCGGCCACAGGTAGCCGGAGGCTTTCATCTGCCGATAGCCGTAGTTGAACTGGTTTAGCAGCGCTTCGCGGGCGATTTCGAAATAGCGGAAGTAGTTGCCGTGCCAGACGACGCCCATCATGTCGACGTCGTGAAAAGGAATGGTCAGCTCAACTTCAGCCGTAAAACGGGGATCGTTTAGCACCCTTTACTCCTTGTGTTGCGGATCCGGCAACTGCCAGAAATCAAAAAAGTTAAACCAGTCGAGCGGTGACTGCAGAGCATAGTGCTCGAGGCGTTCGGCATAGCGGTCGATGGCGTGCTGTAGCGCCTGCTGGCGGTTGGCGCGCGGTAGCGGCAGCGGGTCGGCAAACGGTTCACAGTGAATGTGCAACTGCCCCTGCTGGCGCAGCGCGAACAGCAGTTCGACCGGGCAGCGCAGCAGGGCGGCGAGAATAAACGGCCCCTGCGGGAACGGCGCGAGCTGGCCCATAAAACGGCTCCAGCACACGCGCCATTGGCCACCGCGCTGCGGACTGACC
Source organism: Kluyvera sp. (assembly GCF_965301105.1). NCBI lineage: Bacteria > Pseudomonadati > Pseudomonadota > Gammaproteobacteria > Enterobacterales > Enterobacteriaceae > Kluyvera > Kluyvera sp. The sequence goes on along the minus strand of NZ_CBDKZX010000003.1, from coordinate 53,312 downwards.
GCAATACGGTCACCGACGATAGCAATCCACTCGCCACGGTCCAGTTTTTCCTGCAGCAGCATGGCGGTATCCGGGCCAATGTCGGTCACCGGCAGCAGGTTAATCCCGGCCTGCGGGGCCATCTCCTGCATAATCTGTTTAAAGCGCAGGGCGTTATCGCTGAACACCAGCGCGTTGATAACCGTGCTGCCCTCCCGCTGCGCCAGCGCGCGACACACTTCAACATCGCCCAGATGCGAGACCAGCAGCAGCTTGCCGCGGCCCCCGCCGCCGTTTAAGGTCGCTTGTGCGCCGGGCGCGAAGACCACGTCGCGGCCGGGTTGCAGCTCGCCGCGCCAGCTGGCGATTTTATCGAGCATCGCGTTGCCAAAACGCAGGAAGTGCTGATAGCTGGTGAGGTTTTTCGGCACCGGCATGCCGCGCTCGGTGAGCTGTTCACGCACGCGCGTTATCCAGCGCTGTGAAGCGTGGCGAGCGCGGCGGGCCGTCAGCCAGTAGACGCCCACCACCGGGTAGAGCAGCAGCGTAAAGGCTTTTCGTCCCAGTAAGCGCCACACTTGCAGCATCAGGCGCATCCCCCATAAGCCTTTGACCTCCTGCTGGCGCGCCCAGTGCGGCGAGGCGCGGCGAAATAGCAGCGTTGGGAGGCGCGGCAGCATGCCAAGGAACAGCCGCGTGTGCATCCATGAAATGCGCAGGTTGTCTTTGAAGGCATCGAAATGGGAAAGACCGTCCGACGGATAAGTCACGCGGGTCGGGACAAAATAGCTGGTGTTGCCCTGCCAGTAGAGCCGCACCATCACTTCGGTATCAAAATCCATCCGCTGACCAAGCCTCACCCGTTGGGCGAGCTGGAGCGTGGGGGCAAGCGGGTAGACGCGGAAACCGCACATGCTGTCTTTCAGCTGCAGCGACAGCGTTTCAATCCATACCCAGACGTGGGTCACCCAGCGGCCATACAGGCGCGAACGGGGAATTGAGTCGTCGTATATCGGCTGCCCGGAAATCAGCGCCGTTGGGTGTGCTTTCGCCAGCGTCAGCAGTTTAGGAATATCTTCAATAGCGTGCTGGCCGTCGGCATCCAGCTGGACGGCATGGCTATAGCCCGCCGCTGCCGCCGCCTGTAGCCCACGGATCACCGCCGCGCCTTTACCGGCGTTTTCCGCCTGGCGAATCAGCGTCAGGTTCTCGGTTTGCGCGGCCAGCTGTTGCAGCGCTTCGCGGGTGGCGGCATCGCTGCCGTCGTCGACCACGATGCAGGGCAGGCCAAACGGCTGCAGGCGTGCGAGCACGCTCGCCATCATCGGGCCGTGGTTGTAGCAGGGAATGACCACGCAGGGGGAAAAGGTCAACGACATAACCGAATCTTCCCGCTGCTGGCCGTGTGGCGCGCGTCGCCATCGTGACGCAGGTAGCTGAACGTCAGCAGCCCGCGCGCTTCCTGCCAGTTCAGGGTCAACGTGACCACCATCGATGGCAGGAGCGGAGCCTGAAATTTCACGTTCTGCAGGCTGTGAAAACGCCAGCCGGGGGCCAACTCCGTGGCGGCATAATGCATCACCCAGTCCAGCTGGGCCACGCCGGGCAGCAGGGGCTGAATGGCAAAGTGCCCCTGGAACCAGTAAAGATCGGGATCGAGAGTAAGCACAATCTCAAGCTGCTGCGGCGGTGCCTGATGGCGCTCAATTTCACGGGGTTTCATGCAATAACTCCTGCAATTGCGCATAGACACGCTTATTCATACTGTTAACCGGAATTTCATCGATAACGCGCCAGTAGCGCGGCACGGCCACCGGCTCCAGCCAGGGACGCAGCGCGCGTCGCCACGCCCGCTCCAGGGCTTTCCCCCCGCCGTTTTGCCAGCGCTGACGGGCGTCATCCTCCAGCACCAGCAGCACGCCCACGCACTGGCGACCGTGGCGATTGACGGCCAGCGCCACGGCCTCGCGAATGCCATCCAGCGCCAGCAGGCGTTGCTCAATTTCGCTGAGTGAAACGCGTTTCTCTTCAATTTTAACCACCCGGCCATGGCGGCCAAGCAGATGGAAATGACCGTTCGCGGAAAGCTGTAAAACATCTTCGAGCATAAAACCGTTAACGTCGGCGATCAGCGGCGAATACACGCGAAACGCCGCGCCTTGCCGGTCGAAATGGATACCCGGGAAAGGCTGCCAGCGGGGATTTTCCCCTTCACGGTAGCGCCAGGCGATCACGCCGGTTTCGGTGCTGCCGTAAATTTCATCCGGCCAGACCTTCAGCCAGGCGGCGCTGCGCTGTGCATCCTGCCAGTCCAGCACGCCGCCAGCGGAGAGGGCCAGCGCCAACGGCGGCGGCACCAGCTGCGGATCGAGGCGTTTGAGAAAGGCCGGGCTGCTGATAAACGCGTAGCGATGCGCGTGGCTCAGCGCAGCCAGCTGCTCGGGGAACGCGAGCATCGTGGCATGCAACGGCAGACCGAGCGCCATCGGCAGGAAAATGCGAAACGTCAGGCCATAAAGATGCTGCGGTGTGACGGACGCGACGATACGGCAGCCGGAAAGACGTTCGGCAAACTGCGCGGACAGCAATCCTGCCTCACGGTCGAGGCAGACAATCGGCTTGACGATACGCTTGGGCTGCCCGGTGGAGCCGGAGGTGAACAACTCGATCATGGCATCGTCGCGCAAGGGCGGAAAGTGAACGACGTCGTTGAGCGTTGGCGTGGTGTCCACTACCAGCTGCGTTCCCGGCCACTCCAGCGGGGCATCGCTCAGTACGCCGTCGAACAGCGCGCGCTGTTCATCGAGCAGCGCGGGGCGGCTATGGCCGGGGAGCACCGGGATTTTGCCCGCGTGCAGGGTCGCCAGCAGGGCGACGATAAACCGATAACCGTCTTCACAGCACAGCGCCCAGCGGTCACCCTGCTGGTGCTGCAAGCGCGCCATCAACCGCGCAACGTCGCTGCGTAAATGCGCCAGCGTCCACAGGCGATCGTGCTGCCAGACGATGGGCGTCGTCGAAGGGCGGGGTGCGGTAAGCCATTCGGCAAGCGTCAGCGGCGGCTTCACTGCGACCCCCGCTTTCTCAGGTGACGACGAACCAACCACTCTCCCGCCATGAGCCCGCCCATCAACAGATAGGCGATCATGCCGTTCCACAGCGTCCATAGCGTCATGTCGCCGTACACCACGGTAAAGAGGGCCACGCTGCCGTTAACGATAAAGAAACCACTCCAGATTTGCGTCACCCGCCGGGTATAGCGCACTGCCTGCGGGGGCAGATTGGGCTCTTGCAGTCGCGCCAGCCGTTCAATAATCGGCATAGATGACCACAGCGAACCGCCAAATACCGCCAGCATCACGGCGTTGACCACCACCGGGTAAAGCAGCAATAGCTGATGGGTTTTCAGCAGGTAGCTGGTCACGCACAACGTAACGCCAGCCGCGGCGACGATCTGCGTAACCACGCGCAGCGGCCCGGCCTGCCGACCGGTCTGGCAAAAACGCAGGAGAAACAGCAACGCCATGAGCGGCAGCAGCCATTGCAGGCGATGATGCGCCAGCGCGTAGCCAATCAGCAGGGGCCAGGCGAGCAGGAGTGCGCCCGTTATCAGGGCGACAAACGGCAGCGAGCGCGCGCTCGACACGGCGGTTACGCTTCTTTCAGCAGGCCAGCGACCGCATCGACCACATCCTGCACGGTACGAACGGCTTTGAACTCTTCCGGCTTAATTTTTTTACCGACCTTCTTTTGCAGTTGCACGACCATATCGATAGCGTCAATGCTGTCCAGCTCAAGGTCTTCGTACAGACGGGCTTCCGGCTTAATATCCTGCGGATCTATCTCAAACAGCGTCTCCAGCAGCGCGGAGACTTCGGCGTAAATTGCGTGTTGTTCGTTCATAGCCTGGCTCCTTATGCGCGCTGTGATTGAATGAAAGACGCCAGGGTGGCGACCGAGAAAAAGTGCTGGCGCATCTCGTCGCTTTCCGCGGAGAGCACCACGCCGTACTGATTTTTTACCGCCAGACCCAGCTCAAGGGCGTCAATCGAGTCCAGACCGAGTCCGTCGCCAAACAGCGCCGCCTCGCTATCGATATCCTCAACGGTAAGCTCATCCAGATTTAATGTGTTGATGATGAGATGCTTAATTTCGAGATGAAGCGCTTGCATCATTAATTCCTATGCCAGTCTCAGTATTTGTTTGTAATTTCAGCAAAAGGTGCCGATTTAATCGTCTTGCAGCCAGCGCCGGTTCTTGTTCTTCTGTTGGATAAAACGCCTCGACGCTGACCCGTTCACCCACCGTAACGGTAAACCGGGGCCGGGTGGGGGGCGCATCGTACCATTTACGCTGTTTACTTAGCATAGATTCGGTACAGCGAATCACCACGATGCGAATGTCGCAGCCGCAGCGGACGGCAATATTCGCCGCGCCGCGCTGGAGCGTCATTTTTTCGCCCGGCACGGTACGCGTTCCTTCGGGAAAAATCAAAATTGTGTCGCCCTGCTGCACGCGTTGGCAGCTGGCCGGCAGCAGGATATCGGCCCGGTCGTTAATCAGGTAATCCGCTGCGCGAATCACGCCGCTAACGAAGGGATTTCGCAGCAGCGCGCTTTTTACCAGACAATCGGTTTCCGGCATGATAGAGGCCAGCATGACGTAGTCAATCAGACTAGGATGGTTCGCCACCACCAGACAGCCGCGATCCTCACGCAACGCGTCGGCGTTTTCAATGCGGTAGTCCAGCACGCCAACGGCTTTCACCACCGCTAAGAACAGGCGAAAGCTGGCCGAGATACTGCGCCGCGCCAGCCGTTTGCGGCGCGTTTTGTCGCGCACGACCAGCAGTAATAAATTAAACCAAATCAACGAGAGCAGCAGACCGCCCGCGCCAAACAGGGCGAAACAGACGCCGGTCATCGCGGCGCGCCAGAGGCGGTTCAGACGACCACTTTTCCCGCTCATGCCCGGCTCCAGCACCACTGCATACGCTCGCCGTCGACGGTAAAGACTCGGGCATCCTGAAGGTAGTGCCTGAGGAACAGCAGGCTTTGCGGCAGCGCGGGTTCATCCTGCGTGGTACCCGGCTGCGTCTGGCAGCGCCATGTGTCCCCGGCTTCCAGCACCAGCCCGACGGCATAGGGCCAGGTCGGCATCGTCGGCGGCAAATGCGGATGATAAAACGCGGGCAACTCACCATCAAAATCGACCAGCAAAACGCGGCGGTATCCCGCGTGAATCAGGGCGATGGCTTCACATAAGCCTTGCTGAAACGTATCTCTACCTGCCGAAAGCGAGGAAGAGACCAGCGGCTGTTGGGCGGCGATGGTCAGATTGCCGACCGACGAGTTGTGTACCGAAAGGGCGAAATCGGTCGGCGAAAGCGGTTGTTCCGTCGCCAGCGCCTGCAGGAGACGGAAGTTGCGCTCCAGTTCGCCGTGGCGGCTGGTGAACAACACGGCATCGACCGGCTGGCGACGCAGAAGCGTCAGACCGCACTCAACGGCCAGCTTGCTGCCCGAACTGAGGCGGCGCGCGGTCATCATCGGTAGCGCCGTGGGTTTGGCCAGCGGCGCCGATGGGTCGATAGCCTGTGCGTGCAGCGACCAGTCTCGCCATTGCTCATCGCTGGCGAGCCCTGGGGCAGCGGCCTGCCAGTCAATGATGTTGAGTGATAATTTCATGCATTCGCGCCCAATTTATGAGTCAACCAGCCTTTGGGTGAACGTCAAAATACCATACCACGCCGTCTTAACGCGATTTCTTATGACATCCCGGCCGCTCACAAATGTGACCGCGCGCGCTAACCGGCCAGGATGCCGGTTTTGTCCTGTTTAATGTCATCTCTGTCCGTTGATTCAAAACGGCATCCAGCATTTGATGAGGCATCGGATTTTCCGACCGCAACTGACTGGAGGATGAGAAGAGATGACCCATCAGATTACCCTTCGTTTTGAGGATGGCGCGACGCAGATGATTGACTGTCGCGCCGGTGAGTCCGTCGCCGATGCGGCGCTGCGCGCCCGCGTCAGCATTCCGCTGGACTGCCGTGACGGCGTCTGCGGTACCTGCAAGGCCACCTGCGCTGCCGGTGACTATCAGCACGGCGACTACGTTGATGAAGCGCTTTCAGCGCAAGAAGCGCAGGCGGGGAGGGTGCTGACCTGCCAGATGCGTCCGTCCAGCGACTGCGTGATTGAGATTGCCGCCGCGTCGGACGCCGCTGGCGTGGGAACCTTCCACGGGCACCTCACCGCCAGCCGCGCGCTGTCGCCGTCGACCCTGACTTTCTCGATTGCCCTCGATGACCGTCAGGCGCTGAGCTTCCTGCCGGGGCAGTATGTCAATGTGCAGGTACCCGGCAGCGACCTGACGCGCTCCTACTCCTTCAGTTCCGGCCCCTCAGAAAACGAGGTGTCGTTCGTGGTCCGCAACGTGCCGCAGGGGTTGATGTCGACCTGGTTGAGCGAGCATGCCCGCGTTGGCGAGGCGATGACTTTTCGCGGGCCGATGGGCAGCTTCTACCTGCGCCCTCTCGAACGCCCGGCGCTGTTTCTGGCGGGAGGGACCGGTCTGGCTCCGTTCCTGTCGATGCTGGCGAAGCTGGCGGACGACGGCGAGACCACCCAGCCGGTACATCTGATTTTTGGCGTGACCCGTGACGAAGATTTGGTGGCGCTGGAGACTCTCGACGCTTATGCCGCGCGTTTGCCGAACTTCAGCTACCGCTGCACCGTTGCCGACCCGGAAAGCCGTTACCCGCATAAAGGTTATGTCACCGAGCACATTGATGCCCGCCTGCTTAACGCCGGTGAGGTGGATGTCTATCTCTGTGGCCCACCGCCGATGGTGGACGCGGTGCGCAGCTATCTGGACAACGCCGGGGTGATGCCGCGTAACTTCTACTATGAAAAATTTGCCGGGGCGACGCAGCCTGTGCAGAGCGGCGAGCAGCACATGGTGGCGGCGGACGTGGATGACGCGTTCGACCTGCGCCTGGCGCTGGAGCTTGGCGCGGTGCAGTTGACCATGGGGCGTCTCTCCGGCGAACAGCTGACCACTTTCCGGCATCTGGCTGACGCTACCGCGGCGTTTGTCTCCGGGCGGCGTTTCCTCGACGTGGCGGGCTATGTGGCGGCCAACCACGCTTTCCATCAGTTCCTGATTGAGGCGACCCGCAACGCGCAGTTGATTGCGCTCTACGCCCAGCTGACGGTGCGTGACTACATTGACCGCGCGCTGACCGCCAGCGTCGAAATCGTCGGCGATATTGTGCAGCAGCACCGGGATTTGGTCTCGGCCTTTGAATATGGCGACCTCAACGCCGCTCGCGACGTGCTGGCGCAGCACGCGCACCATTCCCGCACCACCATGAGCCGGGCGCTGGCGCTGAAGACGGCGCCTGTCGTCGTCACGCCGCCCGTGCCGGAACCCGAAGCGCCGCGCTGTCCGTTCCACGACCTGCAGCCATCGCTGCCGCCTTACTCACACGAGCTGGCATGGCCGGAAGGGCTGGCGCCGTTTAAGGTGGTGGACGACGGCTCGCAGGGCGACCCCTACGAGCACTACCGCTGGATGCGCGAACACGCGCCGGTGCTGCGCTGCCAGTCGGCGACCACCGACGTCTGGTTCCTGTCGCGTTATGACGACGTGTATCAGGCCATTCGTAACCCGAAATTGTTTTCGTCCGAAGTGGTCAGCCCGCCGCCGCTGACCTTCCTGACCCTGTTCGACGCACCGGGGCATACTCGTCTGCGCAAAGTGGCGCAGCCGTCGTTTATGCCGCTCGCGTTAGAGCCGTTTATTCCGGAAATTGAACGCCGCGCCGAGGCGCTGATTGACCAGATGCTGGCGAACGGCGGCGGCGACGTGGTGGAAGATTTTGCCATTCCGCTCAGTATCGCCACCATTTCAACGATGATTGACGTACCGAACGAAGACGAAGAGAAGATGAAGTTCTGGTCGGACGAAACCTTCAGCTATTTTGGCCGTCTGGCGCGTAACGCCCCCGGTACCGGCACCGATGAACAGAGCGCAATGGCTTTCTTCGCCTATCTGAAAGAGGCGATGGAACGGCTGTATCTCAGCAACAGCCAGTCGATTGGCGGCCACATTGCCCGCATGTGGAAAGAGGGCCTGCTGTCAGAGAAAGAGGCCAAAGAGCTGTGTGCCTTTGTCTTTATCGCCGGGCATGACACCACCACCATTCTGGTGGCCAACGCCTTCCGTATGTTTGCCGAGCAGCCGCAGCTGGTGGCGCGTATTCACGACAACCTGGACGATGCCGATCGCTTTGTGGAAGAGGTGGCGCGCTATCGCGGCACCGTCCAGCGGGTGAGCCGCATCACCACGGAGGCCACGACGGTGGCGGGCGTTGAGATCCCGAAAGGGGCGGTGGTACGTCTGCTGCTGTCGGCGGCGAACCGCGATAGCCGCAAGTTCGTCAACGGCGAAACGTTTGATATCGATCGCGATACCAGCGGGCATCTCGGCTTTGGCAACGGCATTCACAAGTGCCTTGGGCAGCCGCTGGCCAAGCTCGAAACGCTGATCGCCACCCGGCTTATCGCCCGCAAAGTGGGTGATATTCGCCTCGACCCGGCGCGACCTGTCCAGTACGTACGCGGCAATAACCTCACCAACTCCGGCCCTGAACACCTGTATGTGCAGATGACCGCGCGGGCGGATTAAGCGGAGTGCGACAGGCGGCCCTGCTCCTGATGCCGGTATTCCGTGGGCCGCAGCCCGGTTTGCTTGCGGAAAAAACGGCCAAAGTAGGCCTCGTCGCGAAACCCCAGCTCGCGGGCGATCTGCTTGACGCTGAGCGTCGAGTAAACCAGCAGCCGACGGGCTTCGTGTACGGCGCGCCGGTCAATGGCTTCGATGGCCGAAATGCCAAACGCCTCGCGGCAAATGCGGGTGAGCTGGCCGGCGGAAATGCCCATTGCATCGGCATAGCTGGCCACCGGCTGGCGGGTACGGCAGCGTTCATCAAGCAGCAGCCGGAAACGCTCAATACGCGCCACCAGGGCGGCGCGGGCAGGGTTGCCCGCCCGCCGCGCCTGCTCGCTCTGGCGTGCAATCTGCACAAACAGGGCGATAGTGAGCGCCAGCCCGGCGGTGTACTGCCAGCGTTCCGGGTGCTCCGCTTCGCGACCGATGGCGTCGAACAGCGTCTCCAGCGGCGCGCCGCGACGACTCTGTGGGTCCACCGCCAGTACCGCTGGCGTGCGGACAAACGCCAGCAGTTCGGGCGCGGCGGTCATGGCGATCGACTCGATCGCCGACTGCGCGGTGGTGATGACGTGGCCGTCCACCGCTTCGTGAAAACGAAAGCCGTGCACCGAGCGGGCGGGAATCACCACCAGACACGGCGCTTCCAGCCGCCAGAGCTGGCCGTCTATCGAGGTTTCGCCGCCGCCGTCAGTCAGGTAAAGCACCTGAATCAGCGCCTCGTGAAAGTGCGGCTCGATCTCAAAACCAAAGCGGCTGGCGCGTGCGGGAATGCGCTCGTGATGGACGCTATCGACGGCGGCCTGCGCGCCATACAGCGCGTAGTTGGGCAGCGTTTTACGCGCGGCGTTAGCGGGCATGATGCCGGTTTTGTCCTGTTTTTATGTGCCGCATGTGGCAATGCTCCGATAAGGGGATGAGATTAAATTCGGCGATAAAATGCGCGATCGCGCAAGTGCGGAATCTTCATCTTGTGATGTGGAACGGGTGGCAACGCGGGCGCTTCTCTATAGCGGCGCAGGCAAAAATTTGCGCTGGCACACAGTTCTTCGCAATTGTCGAAAAGTGCAGGTTTTGGTGTGAAAGTGGCCTTCTGTTTCCCCGGCGGGCTGTGAAAAATGCATATGTAACGTTTTTATAACATAAGCAAAACAATAAAAATTATTCATCTGCGAGGTATCCTATGGCTGTAGAACTTCCCGCTCGCGAATGCGACGTGCTGGTGATTGGCAGCGGCGTCGGCGGGCTATCCGCCGCGGTGACCGCGGGCCTGAATGGGTTAGACGTCCAGGTTATCGAAAAAGATCGGGTCTTTGGCGGCACCACCGCGTTTTCCGGCGGCGTGCTGTGGATCCCCGACAACCATCTGGCGCGCCAGCAGGGCATCGACGACAGCCAGGCCGCCGCGCGCACCTATCTGCAAAGCGAAGCCGGGGAGAATTTCCGCCCGGAAGTGGTGGATGCCTTCCTGAAAAACGGGCCGGAAATGCTGCGCTTTTTCGAAGAAAAAACCCGCTTTCGCTGCAATTTGTACCAGTACCCTGACTACCATCCGGACGCCCCCGGCGGGGTGATGCGCGGCCGTTCGGTAGTGCCTGAAGCGTTTGATATCCGCGAGCTGGGCGACGTGATGCCGCGCCTGCGCAAACCGCTGCGTACCATCACCTTCATGGGCATGATGTTCAGCTCATCCAACAACGACCTGAAGCACTTTTTCAACGCCACCCGTTCGCTGACATCATTCGCCTACGTGGTGAAGCGCCTGAGTCGGCATCTGCTGGAGGTGGCGCGCTACGGGCGCGGCATCACCGCCAACGGCGGCAACGCGGTGGTGGCACGGCTGGCCTGCTCGGCGTTGGATCTCGGTATTCCGATCCATACCGGCGTCGCGGCGAAAGATCTGATCGTTGAACGCGGCGTCGTGCGCGGCGTGGAGGTTGAACTCAACGGTGAGCGGGTCAGGCTGTATGCCCGACGCGGCGTGGTGCTGGCATCCGGCGGTTTTGCCCGTGATGAATCGCGACTGAAAAAGCTCTATCCGCACGTTCGACGCGGCGGTATTCAGCTGTCGCCAACGCCGCCCGGCGTGGATACCGGCGACGGCATCGCCATGGCCGAGCGCATTGGCGCGCGCTTTGACGACAGCTACGCCAACGGCGCGGCGTGGATCCCGGCATCAAAAGTGCAGATTGGCCGTCAGTCGTACGTCTTCCCGCATCTTGTCGATCGCTACAAGCCGGGCTTTATCATAATTAACCGCCACGGCGTGCGCTTTTGCAACGAAGCGGACTCCTACCATGACGTCGGTATCGCGATGATTGAAACCTGCTGTGACGACAACGAAACCTTCGCCTGGCAAATTTGCGACCGCCGCGCGCTGCGCAAATACGGCATGGGGTTTGCCAAGCCCGCGCCGATTCCCGTCTCGCTCTACCTGAAAAACGGCTATCTGGTCGAAGGAAAAACGCTGGCTGAGCTGGCGCAAAAAATGGGCGTCCCGACGGCGGCGTTTGAAGAGACGGTGAGTCGCTACAACGCCGATGCCCGTCTTGGCAAAGACTCGCAGTTTGGCCGCGGCGAGTCGGCGTATAACCGCTATCTCGGCGACGCCACCCATCAGCCTAACCCTTGCGTCGCCCCCATTGAGCAGGGGCCGTTTTACGCCGTGAAGCTGTACATGGGCGACCTTGGCACCTTCCACGGCCTGAAAACCGACGGCGAAGCGCGGGTGCTGGATAACCAGGGGCTGCCGATTCCGGGCCTGTACGCCGCCGGTAATGAAATGGCCAGCATGATGGGCGGCAGCTACCCCGGCGCGGGGATTACCCTCGGCCCGGCGGCCACCTTTGGCTATATCGCCGCCCACAGCATGGCGGCGCGCGGTGAAACCGCAATGCAGCTCGACCGCGAAGCTTCATAAATCAGGAGAACACTATGTCGACACTTTTTAGCCCTCTACAGGTTGGCCCGCTGAAGCTGGCGAACCGTATCGTTGTCCCACCGATGTCGCAATACTCGGCGCAGGCGGACGGTATCTCCACGCCCTGGCACGCGCAGCACATTGGCGGCCTGGCGATTTCTGGCGCGGGGATGGTGATTTGCGAGGCCCACGGCGTGACCGCGGACGGGCGGATTACGCCGCACTGTCTGGGGCTGTGGAATCGCGAACAGGCGCAGGCGCTGCAAAAACTGCTGGCCGATATTCGCACCTACAGCAACACGCCCATCGGCGTTCAGCTTAACCACGCCGGCCGTAAAGCGGGCACCAATGCGCCGTGGCGCAATCAGGGCGCATCGCTCGGCGATGAGGAGGGCGGCTGGCCGACGGTCGCTCCTTCGGCTATGCCTTACAAGCCCGGCTGGCGCGTACCGCAGGTGCTGGATGAAGCGGGAATGGCGCGTATTACCCAGGGCTTCGTCGACGCCGCGCAGCGCGCATTAAACGCCGGGGTCGATTTTATCGAACTGCACGCGGCCAACGGCTATCTGCTGAACCAGTTTCTGTCGCCGCTCAGCAATCAGCGTGAGGATGAATACGGCGGTAGCCCGGAAAATCGCATGCGTTTCCCGTTGCAGGTGGCCCGCGCGCTGCGCGAAGTGTGGCCGAAAAGCCGCCCGCTGGGCGTGCGCTTTAACGGCGGTGAATTCGCTGACGGTGGACTGTCGCTGGATGAAGCGGTGCAGTTTGCCCGAGAACTGCACGCGCTGGGCTACGATTATCTCCATGTTTCCGGCGGCTATAACATCTATCATCAGACGCCCAACGCCGACCAACCGGGCTATATGGTGCCCTTTGCCGAAGCGGTGAAAAAGGCGCTGCCGGAGGCGGTAGTCATTACCGTGGGGCTGATTTACGAAGCGCCGCAAGCAGAGGCGATCGTACGCGAGGGGCGGGCCGATCTGGTGGCGATTGGCCGCGGGATGCTTGATGACCCCAACTGGCCGATTCATGCGGCGATTGCGCTGGGCGAGAATGCGCCATGGCCGAAACCGTACGACCGCTTTGGGCCGCTGGGCTGGCCAACGCACCGTGCTCAGGAGGCCAAATGATGACGTTGCCGATTATCGATCACCGTATTTACACCATTCGCCTGCGTAAAATGAACGAATTTATTGAGGTGTTTGACCGCCTGGCGATGCCGGTCCTGCGCGAGACGCTGGGCAATCCGCTGGGGTTTTACACCAGCTTTGTCGGGCCGCAGAACCAGTTCGTGCATCTGTGGGGCTATGAAAGCCTGGCGGAGTACGAACGCCGTAGCCGTTTACGCGACGCGCATCCGGATTTTGCCGCCTACCTTAAAGCGTCGGAGCCGTATATTGTGGCGCAGGAGACGCGGCTGATTCGCGCCACGGCGATGCCGTCGTTGGCGGGGTAGTTTTGTGCGGTGATAACCCTCACCCCGGCCCTCTCCCTGGAAGGGAGAGGGAGAAAACCCGCGCCGAACTGTTCCCTCGCCCCTTCGGGGAGAGGGTTAGGGTGAGGGGAAAACCGCTCACCACACTCACGGAGGCACCATGAACCTGGCAAACAGCATCCCGGTCTTCAAACTGTACGGCGAAAGCTGGCACTGGCCGACGCCGGATCTCCTGCATTGTGAATCGATCCAAAGCCGCAGCAGCCTCTACGACTGGAGCATTCGCGCCCATCAGCACACCGATCTGGTGCAGATCCTCTACGTTCAACAAGGGCAGGGCGAGATTGAAATCGAAGGCCTTCGCCAGCCGTTCGAGGGCACCTGTGTGCAGATTATCCCCGCGCTCTGCGTTCACGGTTTTCGCTTTTCGCCGGGAACCCAGGGGTTTTCGCTGTCGCTGGCCGCGCCGCTGGTGGCGCAGTTTGAACAGCAGTTTGGCCGCTCGTTGCAGGTGTTGAACCGGGCTTTCCGCGTGCCGGTGGGCGAGGCGGGCGAGCAAATTCATACCCTGTTTCAAACGTTACAGCTGGAGTATCAGGCGGAGAACGAAGCGCGCGATATGATGCTGCATTCGCTGCTCAGCGCGCTGATGGTCTGGCTGAATCGCCAGGCCGCCGCGCCGGTCGCGGTGAGCGATAAAGTGGAGCGCAAGCGTGCCGCGATACGCCGTTTTAATCAGCTGGTGGAAAATCACTATCGCGAACACTTCCCGTTGGCGCATTACGCCAGCCAGATTGGCATGTCCGGGGTGCATCTCAATACCCTGTGTCGCGAGTTTCACGGCTGTAGCGCCCTCAGCGTACTGCATCAGCGTCTGCTGCTGGAAGCCAAGCGCAGCCTGCTGTACACCAGCATGACCGTCAGCCAGATTTCCGATTATCTCGGTTTCAGCGACGCCACCTATTTCTCGCGTTTTTTCCGCCGCAGTACGGGCTTTTCACCGCGTGATTTTCGCGATAAACCGACGCAAACCTGCGCTGAGCCTGCCCACGCGCTGTAGCCGGGCAGGCCCGTCATTAGCGGGTGAAACCGGGACGCGGCAGTTTGCCCATCAGCATGGTCGGCAGGCCGCCGTCGACGCCAATTTCCGCACCGTTGATATAGCTCGATTTTTCACTCAGCAGGAACAGCACCGCGTTGGCGATATCTTCCGGCTTGCCAATGCGCTGGCTGGCGGTAAACGCTTCGCGGCTTTCGCGCACGCCCGGCTGGGCGTAGTAGTCGGCGGTCAGCGCGGTTTCAATCATCCCCGGCGCCACCAGATTGCTGCGAATGCCATCCTGCCCCCATTCGACGGCAATCTGCTGCGACAGCAGGCCAACGGCGGCTTTGCCGGGACTATAGGCGCCGCTCCACGGCTGGGGAATGCGTCCGGAAATTGAACCAATATGCACAATGCTGCCGCGTTTTGCCGCGCGCATATCGTGGGCGAACTCGCGCGCGCACAGCAGATAGCCGGTCAGGTTGACGTTAAGCTGCGTTTGCCACTGCTCAAGGCTGATGTCCGCCAGCCCCGCCGGGCGTAAAATACCCGCCGCGTTGACCAGCCCATGGCATGGCCCGAGCAGCGCGCGCACGCTTTGCGCCGCCTCTTTGACCTGTTCTTCTCGGCTAACATCGCAGGCCAGCGCCACCCGTTTTCCCGGCAGATGTTCAAGCTTCAGGCGTACCGCGTCGGCGCGCTGCGGCTGCGCGTCGAGCAGGGCGACGTTGGCCCCTTGTTGCGCCAGCGCCGTGGCGATGGCTTCGCCAATGCCGCTTGCCGCGCCGGTGACGGCAAACACCTGGCCGCGCAGGCCCAGCCAGTCCGGGGATACGTGTAATTCAGTCATGGTTTTCTCCACGTTTTTATTGTGTACAGATGCCCTGACATTGTTTGGCGTGGAGCGGGGAAAGAGAAGGCACGAACGAAAAGCAGACCGGGACTTTTGGATGCGATTTCGCTAACCTCGACGTTCGTCAATCATCGCCATGAGGTTCATGATGGAGCATCCAGCCGCGCAGCAAATTCTCAACCTTTATCAGCGTCACGCCGATGCCTTCGTGCGCCTGCGTTCGCGCGCGTTGTTTGAAAAAAGCTGGCTGGATAAATTCCTCGCCGCCGTCGGCAAGCCGGGGCGCATTCTGGATATAGGCTGTGGTACCGGCGATCCGATCGCGGCCTATTTTATTGCCGGGGAATATGCCGTGACCGGCGTCGACGGTAGCGAGGCGATGCTGGCTTACGCCCGCGCGCAGTTTCCTGCGCAGCGTTGGCTACAGCAGGATATGCGCGGTCTGGCGCTGGGCGAAACCTTCGACGGCCTGATTGCCTGGGACAGTTTTTTCCATCTTACCCAGGCGGATCAGCGCGCCATGTTTGCGGTCTTTGCCCGCCACAGCCATCCCGGCAGTGCGCTGATGTTCACCAGCGGCCCCGGCGACGGTATTGCGATGGGCGAGTTTGAAGGGGAACCACTGTTTCACGCCAGCCTTGCACCCGAGGCGTATCGGGCGCTGCTGGCAGAGCACGGTTTTACGGTTCTTGAGATGCGCGCGGAAGATCCGCAATGCGGCGGTCATACCGTGTGGCTGGCGCAGAAAACCGCATGATGATGTCTCGTTAATGGCTGCGCAAAAACAGTCGGTGAAGCACATCGGTTAACAGATTACAGACGATGAACACACAGGCGGCGAAAATGGTGGTGCCGATCACCACCGGAAAATCGCCGTCCAGCGCCGCGTCAATCGCCAGCCGCCCGACGCCGTCGAGACCAAACATCTTCTCCGTGACAATCGCCCCGCCCATAATCGCCGCCAGCTCCAGCCCGGTGAGCATCAGCACCGGGCTGAGGGCCGGCTTCAGCGCATGGTCGAAGTAAACTCGCCACTCGCTGACGCCCTTAGCCCGCGCGGTGCGAATATAGTCCCGGTGCAGCACGTCCAGCATACTGCTGCGCAGCACGCGCTGGAAAATCCCCATCTCTGCCAGCGCCAGCGTCAACCACGGCAGCGCCAGATGACGCGCCCACTGCCACGGGTCTTCGCGCAGGGCGACATAGCCGCCTGCCGGAAACCAGTTAAGGTTGTGCAAAGACAGCTGATAAAACAGGAAAAAGATAATCAGCATGCCGCTCAGGAAGGTGGGCAGCGACAGCGCAATATAGGCGAAGAATGCCAGCAGACGGTCTACAAAACGATCGCGATAGCGCGCGGCCAGCACGCCGGTGAGCAGCGATATCGCCGTCCAGATGACCAGCGCCCCCAGCGCCAGCGACAGCGTCACCGGCACTTTTTGCAAAATGAGCTGGGTGACCGGCGTCTGGAAGCGGAACGAGTAGCCCAGCGCGGGTGGCCAGTGCAGCATGCCTACTGGCGCTCCCTGAATCTCCGGTCCGCGCAGCAGGAAATAGCGCAACTGCTGGTACCAGGGATCGTTAAGGTGCAGCGCCCGGGCGATAGCGGCGATGGCCTCCGGCGTGGCGTTGCGCGGCGCCAGCATTACCGCCGGATCCTGATAGGCGATGCGGGTCAGCGCAAAGGCGACAATGAGCACCAGCAGCAGCGTCAGGGCGCTACGCAACAGCGTGTTCAGTAACGTAGAAAAAGTCATGACTATCGGCGCTCCAGATGAGGGTCCAGGACGTTACGCAGGCCGCTGCTCAGGCAGTTAAAACCCAGGACGGTAATAAACAGCGCCAGCGCGGGAGCGGCTAAAAACCACGGCTGCACCTGATACATCGCCGAGCGCTGCACGTCGGCAATCATATTGCCCAGGCTGGCGGCGGGGGCCGGAATACCGACGCCGAGAAACGAAAGGGTGGCCTCGGCGATAATATTGGTCGGCAGCTGGATGGCCCAGTAAATGCCCATCGTCGGCAGCACGCCGGGAATGATATCGCGCCACAGAATGCGCCACTGGCTTTCTCCCATCAGCGTGGCGGCGGCGACGAACTCCTGCTGGCGAATATCCAGCACCAGCCCCCGGCTCAGGCGCGCGAAATAGCCCCAGGAGAAGAAGGTGATGACGAAAATCACTACCCACAGCGGATCGACGCGCGGCCCGCTCTCACCGCCCTGGTTGAGCGCCAGCAGGCTCAGCGCTGTTACCACGAAGGGGAAGGAGAGCACCAGATTGATCAACTGCTGGCACAGCGCGTCGATGCGTCCGCCGCGATAGCCGCCAATCAGCCCGACGAACAGACCAATCACCATTGCCAGCGTGGTGGCGGGCACGGCGATCAGCAGCGAAATGCGGGTGCCGTACAGCGTGCGCACCAGCACATCGCGGCCATTATCGTCCGCGCCCAGCGGGAACGCCGCCGTTGGCCCCAGCGGAATCCCCATATCCGACAGGGCGCTGTCGCGAAACTGCTCGGTTTCGCCGTGACCGAGCCATGCCGCAACCAGCGGCGCGGCCAGCGCGGCTAAAACCATTAGCGCGACAATCACCAGCCCGCGGCGGGCGCTCGGTTCTCGCCATAACCGTTGCCAGAACGACGACGGTACGAGGGTGAATGGCTCAGAGAGCAACGGCTGGCTCATAGCCGACCTCCTCACTAAAACGGTAGGCGGCGCCGGGAATGGCCGCCAGCAGCTGCCGGGTCCACGCCTGCTGCGGCCGCTGGAAGATCTGTTCGGTACTGCCTTGCTCGATGATTTGCCCCGCCTGGAGCACCAGTACGCGGTCGCACAGCGCCGCCACCGCGTCGAGATCGTGGGAAATAAACAGCAGCGACAGCCCGTAGCGGCTGCGCAGACGGGTGAACAGCTGGATGATGCGGTGCTGCGTGGTGATGTCCAGCGCCGACACCGCCTCGTCGGCAACGATCAGTTTCGGTTTCATTGCCAGCGCGCGGGCAATCACCACCCGTTGACGCTGGCCGCCGGAGAGCTGCGACGGGTAGCGCGAGGCGGTGGCCGCGGGGAGTTCCACCTGCGCCAGCAGATCGTCAATCGCCGCCCGTAGCGCCGTCGATGACAGCAGCCGGCCGCGTTCGCGCAGGGCAGTGAGCTGTAGCGGCTGCGCCAGCGTGTCGTCGACGCGTCGTCGTGGATTCAGGCTGCTGTAGGGATCCTGAAACACCATCTGCACCGCGTGGCGATCCGGATGGCGGTTTCCCGGATCTCGCCACGGCTGGCCTGACAGCGTCAACGTACCGCTGTCCGGAGCGTCCAGCCCGACGACAATGCGCCCCAGCGTGCTTTTCCCCGATCCGGACTCGCCGACCAGCCCCAGGATCTCTCCCTCGTGCAAACGGAAGTTCACGTCATTCAGCACCGGCGCGGCGGCTTTCCCCGACAAGAACAGCGAGGGTTTTACGAAGCGGCGCGAAACCTGACGCACCTCGAGTAGCGGCGTCGCCTCGCCGTGGCTAAACGGCGAGGGCGCGCGTGGATGCCAGCCCGCCTGCAGCAGCGAGCGGGTGTAGTCGTGCTGCGGCGTATCGAACAGCGCGCGCGTGGCCCCCTGTTCAACCACGCGACCGTGCTGCATGACCACGATCCGGTCGGCAATATCGGCAACCACCCGCAGGTTATGGCTGATAAACACCAGCGCGCAGCCGTGCTGCTGCTGAAGCCGTTTTAACAGGCGCAGAATCGACGCCTGAACGGTGGCGTCCAGCGCGGTAGTGGGCTCATCGGCGATAATCAGCGCGGGATTCAGCGCAATGGCGATGGCGATCATCACCCGCTGGCGCTGGCCGCCGGAGAACTTTGCCGGACGCTCGTGATAGCGGCGGGCGGCATCGGCAATGCCCACCTCCGTCAGCAGCGCCAGCACCTGCTCGCGCAGGGCTTTACGCCCCACGCGGCGGTGAGCGAGAATCGCCTCTTCGATCTGTCGCCCGACGCTTTTCAGCGGGTGCAGGTTGCTGAGCGGATCCTGCGACACATAGCCAATTTGCGCGCCGCGCAGCTGACGCTTCTGTTCCGGGGTAAAGGCGTGCAGCGGCTGGTCGTTAAAGACAATCTCTCCCTGCACGCGCATCGCCGTCGGCTGCAGGCCCAGCACCGCCAGCAGGCTGAGGCTTTTCCCGGACCCGGATTCACCCACTACCGCCAGCGTTTCACCCGGTTCGACGTGAAAACTGACGCCGTTGACCAGCGTGCTGTGCGGGTCAAGGCTAATCGTTAAGCCGCGTACATTGAGTAATGGCATCACGCCCCCTTAAGGCTTCAACGCAATATTGGTGATATCGGCCTGCGTGGCGAGAGAGGACCACGTCCAGTGGGTCACGCGCTCGGAGGTCACCGCGATGCGCCGTTTCTCAAACAGCGGGATCCACGGCAGGTCGGCGGAGACCAGACGGTCGGCTTCTTGCCAGATAGGGCCGGGGTTATCCGAGCTGTAGGCCTGTTTCGCCAGCTGGTTCAGTTTGGGGTTGCTATAGCAGATGGCATACACGTTGCCGCGCCCGCACGGTG
Source organism: Kluyvera sp. (assembly GCF_965301105.1). Taxonomy (NCBI): domain Bacteria; kingdom Pseudomonadati; phylum Pseudomonadota; class Gammaproteobacteria; order Enterobacterales; family Enterobacteriaceae; genus Kluyvera; species Kluyvera sp. The sequence continues at coordinate 33,774 of NZ_CBDKZX010000003.1, read as the reverse complement.
AGGCGTCTGAGTTCAGCCAGCCGCCGAGCAGCATGCGCGTCGCCGGGCCCTGCCAGTCCGGCGAGGTCTGGCCGAGCGCCAGATCCCAACGGTTTTCCGGGCTTTGCAGATAGGCCATAAACTGCGGCGGCGGCACCGGGATCAGGTTCAGGCGAATGCCCGCGCGCGCCAGATCTTCTTTGAGGATCACCGCCAGCGTGCTGAACTGGTTATTGGCGCGATAAACCAGATCCAACGCCAGCCCATCAGCCAGCCCGGCCTCTTTCAATAGCGCTTTGGCTTTTTCCGGGTCGCCTTTGCTATCAGGGGTGGCATAGGGATCGAACGGCTCATGGCCGAGCAGGGTGCTGGTGATAATCTGCCCCAGCGGCAGGGCGGCAATTTTCCCGCCCTGCGCCTGTACCAGGTGCGCCTTGTTCACCGCGTAGGCTAACGCCTGGCGGACGCGCAGGTCGCGCAGTGCGGTGGCACCCGCGCTTTTGGCCTGCGGCTGGGCGTTGATGGCGATAAAGTTTGCCGCGCCGCTGTTGGCGGCATGCAGATACGGGCTTTTCTGCACCAGATACTGGCGTACCGCGGCCTGTGGCGGGACGTCGAGGTACAGCGACAGGTCGGCATCGCCGGCCTGAATACGCTGCATCACGCTGTCTTCGTTATTGCCGGTGAAGCTCACTTCGATGGCGTCAACCCACGCTTTACGCGCCGGGTCTTCCGCGTGGTTGTAGTCTTTGACCTTCGTCAGCAGCAGCTTCTGGCCGCTCACATAGCTGGCGACTTCGTACGGCCCGCTGGACGGGAAGTTTTTACGGAACTCCTGCGAGTCCGGGAAGTAGCGCGAGGCCACCTCTTCCGGCAGCGGGGTGACGAAGTTCATCGACAGAATGTTGAGGAAGTCATAGTTCTTGCTGTCAGACCGCAGGACCAGGGTTTTATCGTCCGGCGCGCTGACGCCTGCAATCTCATGGCTGTCGATAAAGGCCTTGCTGGCGGCCAGATCGCCGGTTGCCACCTTACTGAAGGCCTGGCAATAGTCGGCAAATCCGGAGAACGCGAGGTTGAAGTAGTTGACCGCCGCCACCTGTTTGTTGGGGTCGCAGAAACGCTTAATGGCGTAGACGAAGTCCTTCGCCACAATGGGCCGCGTGGTTGGCCCCGCGTAGCGAATGCCGTCGCGCAGGTGGAAGGTATAGGTTTTACCGTCGGCGCTGACGTCCCATGATTTTGCCAGATCGCCCACCAGCGTGGTGTCGTCCTTCAGGCTCTGTGGCGAGCCGGGGTAGGTGACCAGCTGGCGGGTGACCGCGCGTAGAATCTCCCACGAATCAACCGAGTAGCCGGTCAGCGGATCGAAGGCGTCGAGGTCCGGCTGCAATGAGGCGATTTTTAAGGTGCCGCCGGGCTGTGGGGCGGCTTCTTCGGCGAATGCCGGAACCATCGCGCCGGTGACCAGCGCGACGAAAAGTGCCTGGCCCGCTAGGGGCCAACGAATGCTGTGCATCAAAAAATCTCCCGAAAAAGTTAGAAGAAGATCCCCGACCAGGGATGTTCATGACAGGCCAGCAGGCACGTTAAACGCGCGGCGGCCTGTGAATGGTGCGGTTGAAGGCGGCGGGCGGCGGCGAGCTGCTGCGCGGTGTATTCGCCAAGCAGCAGCATGGCGAGCGCGTCGATTCCCAGCGTGATATCCGGTCGGCTCGCGCTGCGCTGAATGCCGTCCGACGATAGCCGCCAGACGCCGTAGTTTTCCGCCAGCAGCGGATCGTCAATTGCCAGCGTGACCGCTTCGCCGCTCGCGTAGCGTCGGGCGTTAAGCGTCTGCTCGACGTTGATGATCCGTAGCCAGCTCTCGTCGATGCGCCCCGTTTGCTGGACCGCGCGCGGGTTGGCCAGCAGTAGCGGGAGCGGGTCATCCACCGGGCGGTGCGGCAGTTCGATATAGCGCGCGATATCCAGCTGAAGCAGATAGCCGAGCAGCTGCGCGGCAAGCTGGGGATCGGCGGCGTGCAGATCGTCAACCACCAGCGTGCGCTCGGTGCTGTAGAGCCAGTTGTCGTCCGGCTTCGCGTGATAACGGACAAAACCCTGCGCCTCGCCGTCCTTCAGCGCCAGCGCGACATAATGGTTCAGGCTGCTGTGCGCCAGGCGATGCTGCTGGAGCGCCCACCACTGCGGCCAGCGGGTCAACGTGCCGGCGTGAGGGTGTGGAAAGCGAGCGACGATGGCTTGCTGCGCCTCCCAGGCATTCGTGGCGGGCAGCAGACGAATGTCGCCCTCCGCCGCAGGCAGCGACGGCAGTTCACGTTTATCAAGACGCAGATCCTGAATCGCGGTGGCGATACCGAAGCCGAAGCGCCCATAAATCGTGCCCTGCGAGGCGCGCAGCGTGGCGACGGCGACGCCCTGCCGATAGAGATCCGCCAACTGTTGGCTGAAGAGCGCCCGCAGCACGCCGCGACGGCTGAAGTGCGGCAGTACGCCAACGTGAGTGACGGCGGCATGTGGCACGCGCTGGCCGCCCGGCAGCGTCAGTTCGCCGGGAAAGCTGTTGCTGGTGCCCGCCAGTTGCCCGTCGAGCGACGCGGCGTAAACGCGCCCCGGCACCACGTAGCGCTCGGCCCAGCCATCGACCGGCGTAACGCCTCCCGGCAGGCCGAACATCGCCTGGCGAAACAGCGTTGCGGCGGCAAGCAGCTCGGCGGGGTCATGAAGAGTCCGAATCTCCGGCATCGTGACGTCCTTAGCGTTTCGGCGGCGCGTAGACGCGCGGCGTAGGCAGCTTGCCGCTCAGCACGTAGTCGCCCACTTCGCGCGTCCGGTAGGCCACCGGGTCGTGCAGCGTATGGGTGCGCACGTTGCGCCAGAAGACGTCCAGCCCGTATTGATTGCTGGTGGAGCGCCCGCCGGTCAGCTCATAGATTTCGTTGCTGATTTTCAGCGCCACGTTGTTGGCAATCACCTTGGCCTGGTCGGTTAACAGCGCCAGCTCGCCCCACTGGGTTTCGCTGAGATCGTCGCCCGCGTGGAAAGCGTCCTGGAAGGCGTAGGCGGTTTTTTCCGCCAGCGCGATCCCGGCGGCGAGGTCGGAAGAGAGTTCCCCCGCCTTCAGCCGGTGATAGGGATCCTGCAGCGCGCTCTCCACGCCGGACTCCGGCCACGGGCGGACGGTGTCGCGGAAGTAGGCGGCGGCTTGTTTCAGCGCGCCTTCGGCAATGCCGAGGTAGAAGTGAACGAAGATCAGCTGGCTGAACTGGTTACGCAGGGCGTTGCGCAGCAGCGCGCTGTGCGGCTTCTCCTCCAGCCCGGTGAGGCGATCTTTCTCCTGCAGACGCAGGCGGTTGAACTCCAGCGTACCGCTGGCGGTGAGGCGCTGGCCGAGGTTGTCCCAGTCATCGTTAAAGGTAATGCCCGGCTGGTCGGCGGTGACCTGATACTGCACCAGTTCATCGCCCACCCATACGGCGATGGTCATCACCTGCGAAACGGCGGCTCCGGTGGCGAAGGTACGGCGTCCGGTGACGTACAGGTCGCTGCCATCCCATTCCAGTTGCAGACGCGGGTCACGCGGGTTGCTGATGCTCGACTGGAACCAGCCTTTTTCCGCCACGCCGCGGGCGATAAATTCCCACTGCTCGCGGTTGCCGAGAATGTAGCTCCAGACGCCGTTGGAGTAGTGATAGGTAATCAACTGGCCGAGGGAGCCGTCGGCTGCGGAGATAATGCGGCCAATCTCCAGCGCCTGCACCAGATTCGCGCCGCCGCCGCCCAGTGATTTCGGCACCGCTAATTTGAGCAGGCCGCTCTGGCGCAGCCAGTCGATCTCTTCAAACGGATGCTGGTTGGCACGATCGCGCTCCAGCAAGGTGGCGTAAAGGCGGTCCGCGACTTCCTGCGCCACCGCTTTCCAGTGGGCGAATTCCTGGTGGTTAAGTCCGGCATAAATGTCCTGAGCGTGGCTCATAGTTCCTCTCTTAGGTGCGATGTTTTTTTATGGTTGATGTGATGAATGCAGCAGTCCGCTGCGGCGTAGCAGGGCGCCTGCGCCCTCGGCGAACCAGTAAGCCTCTTCAAGATGCGGCTGGCCGGATAAAATAAAGTGCTCGATGCCCAGCGCGTGGAAGGCCTGGATTTTCTCCGCCACCTGCTGGTGGCTGCCGACGATGGCGGTTCCCACGCCGCCGCGCACCAGCGCATAGCCGCTCCAGATATTAGGGGCGACCTCCAGCAGACGGACGTTTTCCGGATTGACCTGCTCGGCCTGAATATCTTCCAGCAGCGCGCTCATGCGCTTTTGCCCGACCGATTCGGTACGCCCCAACAGCGACTGGGCGCTGTGAATACGCTCCGGGGTAATGCCGTTGAGCAGGCGTGCGGCTTCGCGCCAGGCCTCCTCCTCGGTATCGCGGCTGATAACGTGAAAGCGAATGCCAAAGCTCGGCGTGCGCCCCTGGGCGGCGGCCAGCGCGCGCACGGTTTCCAGCTGCGGCGCAACCTGCTCCGGCGGCTCGCCCCAGCTAATCCAGGTGTCGGCCTGAGCGGCGGCGACCTGCTGGGCCGCCGGGCTGGAACCGCCAAAGAACACCGGCGGTACGGGCCACGGCGACGGCAGTAGGGTGGCCTGCTCCAGCTGATAGTGCTCGCCGTGAAAATCGAACGGCTGGCCGCTATTTCTGGCATGGCTGACGCCTTTAAACGCGGCAATGAACTCGCCGCTGCGGGCGTAGCGTTGATCGTGATCCAGTCGGTCGCCGTAGCGACGTTGTTCAACCGGATCGCCGCCGGTGACGATGTTGATCATCAATCGACCTTCGGTCAGCCGCTGGAAGCTGGCGGCCTGATGGGCGGCCAACGTCGGTGAAATAAAGCCCGGGCGGAAGGCGACGATAAATTTCAGCCGTTCGGTGTGCTGGCTGATGGCCATGGTGCTGAGCCACGCGTCTTCGCACCAGCTGCCCGTCGGCGTCAGCACGCCCTCAAAGCCCAGACGTTCGGCGCTGCGGGCGATATCCACCAGATAATCGAGCGTTGCGGGGCGGAACTGCCCGCCGATGCCGCTGATATGTTGGGAGTCGTCGCCCGCGCCGACGATCCCCCGGCTGTCGCCGTTGGTCGGCAGATACCAGTGCAGATGAATGCTCATGGCGCCTCCTGGATATAGCTCTCGCTCAGCTGGCGGAAACGCGTGCCGGGGTGATCGTCACGCAGCCGCCGTTGCCCGTTGCCCTGCAGGCGTTCGCGCAGGGTCAGGGATGAACCATCGGCGCGGCGCATGCGGCCTCGCGCCTGCAGCTCCGGCACCACCCAGCGGACAAAATCTTCAAAGCTGCCGGGGCTGATGGCGTAGGCGAGGTTGAAGCCGTCCACGCCGGAAGCGTCGGCGAAGGCTTCCAGCTGGTCGGCGACGCTCTGCGGGCTGCCCACCAGCGTTGGGTGAATGCCGCCGATGCCGATATAGTTGCTGATATCGCCCACCGTCCACTGACGCTCGGCGTCGATGCGCGTCAGCCCGGCCAGCGCGGAACGGCTGGCGTTGGTTTCGATATATTTGAGCGGCGCGTCCAGCGACCAGCCGGACCAGTCCACCCCGGTCCACGCGGAGAACAGCGCCAGCGCCGCCTCCTGGCTGGCGTAGCTGAGGTAGTCCTGGAATTTTGCGTGGGCTTTGGCGTCGTCTTCATCCACCACCACGCTGATGGCGGTGATAAAACGAATGGCGTCGGCGGCACGGCCCTGCTCGTGCGCCTGGGTACGAATTTTGTCGATATTCTGCGCAATGGACTGCGGCGTGGTGCCGCCAAGGAACACCACTTCGGCGTTCTGCGCGGCGAACAGCCGTCCGCGATCCGAGGTGCCGGCCTGGAACAGCACCGGCGTGCGCTGCGGGCTGGGCTCGGCCAAGTGGGCATCCGGCACGGTAAACCAGCGTCCCTGATGGCGAATCGGGTGAACTTTGGCCGGGTCGGTATACACGCCTGCCTCGCGGTCGCGTCGTACCGCATCGTCTTCCCATGAGCCTTCCCACAGTTTGTAGGTGACCTCCAGAAACTCCTGCGCCCGCTCGTAGCGTTCGTCGTGGTCCATCTGTTTTTCCAGCCCGAGGTTTCGCGCGGCGGACTCCAGTACCGAGGTCACAATGTTCCACGCCACCCGGCCTTTGGTCAGGTGATCGAGAGTGGTGAACTTACGGGCCAGCAGGTAAGGATGTTCGTAGGTGGTGGAGACGGTAATGCCAAAACCGAGCTGACGGGTGGCGGCGGCCATCGCCGAGACCAGCAGCAGCGGGTCGTTGACCGGCGACTGCGCGGCGGTTCGCAGCGCGGCGTCCGGTTTGCCCTGGTAGACGTCAATCTGCCCCAGCGCGTCGGCAATAAACATCGCATCGAATCCGGCGTCATCCAGCAGGCGCGCAATGTGCAGCCAGTAGTCGAGCGTGGTGTACTCGCTGGCGCGGTCGTCGGGGTGTCGCCACAGCCCGGCGGAGACGTGGCCAACGACGTTCATCATAAAGCCATTGAATAACAGTTGTTTTTTCGCGGTTGTCATGGTGTGTCCTTATTAAACTGGTCAGGCAAATCGTTTTAAGGCCGTCTCTGTCTCGCCCGGTGGCAGCAGATAATTGGCGGCCAGCAGCTGACGGGTGAGCGGGTGGCGCTCGGTGGCATACAGCGCGTGGCGGGGGAAATCGTCGACGACTTCGCCGTGGGCCATCACCACAATGCGCTGGCAAAACTGGGCCACCAGCGCCAGGTTGTGGCTGATAAACAGGCAGGTCAGGGCGTGCTGTTGATGCATACGGGTGAGCAGGGTCATCACCTGCGCCTGCACCGTGAGATCCAGCGCCGAGGTGGGTTCGTCGAGCAGCAGAAAATGCGGATTCACCGCCAGCGCGCGGGCGATATTGGCGCGCTGGCGTTGGCCGCCGGAGAGCTGGTGCGGGTAGCGTTGCAGCAGCCCGACGTCCAGCCCCACTTCGCTAAACAGCGACTGGGCGCTGGCCACCGCCTGCGAGCGCTGTGTGGTGATGCCGAGACGAAACTGCGGGCGCACCAGTTGCTCTTCCAGCGTCAGGCGCGGGTTGAACGACGCCAGGCTGTCCTGGAATACGCATTGCAGCTGACGACGCAGGGCGGCGACGCTCTGCGGATCTGCCGTTCGCACCGGCTCGCCAGCAAACTGTATCTCGCCACGATCGGCGGGGATCAACTGCGCCAGCAGCCGCGCGAGGGTTGATTTTCCGGAGCCGGACTCGCCGATAATGCCGACAATTTCACCGCGCTGGATACGCAGATTGACGTTGTCTACCGCCGTCACCGGCACCTTTTTCGGCCACCAGCCCTGCGGCTCGCGTCGCCAGAAATCTTTACCCAGCGCGCGGGTTTGCAGCAGCGGCGCGCCGTCAACGAGTCGCGCGGCGACCGGTGAGATATTCGGCCACGGCACCGCCGCCAGCAGCGATTGGGTATAGGGATGCTGTGGTGCGGCAATAAGTTCTGCTGTGGCGGCCTGCTCAACGATGCGCCCATGCTGCATCACCGCAACGCGATCGCTTAAGGCCGCCACCACGCCGAAATCGTGGGTGATGATCAACAGCGCCATTTGCTGCTGCTGGCACAGCTCTTTGAGCAACTGGAGGACCTCGCGCTGTACGGTCGCGTCGAGGGCGGTGGTGGGTTCATCGGCAATCAGCAGGCGCGGGCGGCACATGGCGGCGAGCGCAATCAGAATACGCTGGCGCATCCCGCCGGAGAGCTGGTGCGGATAGAGCGCCATCACCTGCTCAGGCTGGCGGATTTTCATGCGCACCAGCCAGGCGATCGCCTCTTCGCGCAGGGCGCGTCGCCCCAGCGCCGGGTGCAGACGACGCAGATTGTGCTGAAGCTGTTTGCCCACTCGCCACGAGGGATCGAGGGTGGAGAGCGAGTTCTGAAACACCATCGCAATATCGTGGCCGCGCAGGCGGTTAAGCTGTGCCGTCGACTGGTGCAGCAGCGGCTGGCCGTCGAAGGTGATGCTGCCGCCCAGTGTCACCTGGTCTGCGGGCAGCAGGCCGAGAATGGCGGCGGCGGTGACGCTTTTACCGGAACCGGATTCCCCCGCCAGCGCCAGCACTTCGCCGGGGGCAATGGTCAGGGAGACGTCGTTTACCGCCTGGACGTTCTGGCGGTGGAAAAGCACGTTAAGGTGGGCAATTTGCAGCAGGCTCATGGTTGCCGCTCCTTATTGGTAAGGGTCAAGGAGATCGCGCAAGCCGTCCCCCAGCCAGTTAAACGCCAGCGACAGCAGTACGATCGCCACGGCAGGCGCGGTAGCCACGTGCGGCGCGCCGAGGATCATCATTTGTGCGCCTTCGCCGACCATGCGCCCCCAATCGGCCTGCGGTGGCTGCACGCCCAGGCCAAGAAAACTCAGGCCGGCGAGGAACACCACCATGCCGCCGAGCAGCGAGGTGGTGTACACCAGCAATGGGGTGGCGACGTTGGGCATAATTTCACGGAACAGAATGTCGGCAGTCGACGCCCCCTGAGCGCGTAGCGCTTCGACGTACTCTTTCGCCACTTCGGCGCGGGTATCGCGATAGACCACGCGGGTGAGGTAGGGAATGACGCTGCAAATCAGGGTAATGATGAGCGTGGGATAACCGCTGCCCAGCACCGCCGACAGGCCGATGGCGAGCAGCACCATCGGGAAGGCGAACAGCATGTCCATGCTGCGCATAATCAGTTCGGAAAAGGCCGACGCGCGAAAGCCCGCCAGCATGCCGAGCGCCAGGCTCACCAGCGCGGCGAAGATAATCGGCAGCACCGAGGCGGCGAGCAGGCTGCGTCCGCCCCAGATGATACGGCTTAAGACATCGCGCCCCTGATTATCCAGCCCCAGTAGATGGCCCGGCGTACCCGGCGGCGCCAGACGCAGGCCGTCGAAGGCCGCGAGCGGATCATAGGGCGATAGCCACGGCGCGAACAGCGACACCAGCAGCGCGCAGAGCAGAATCAGCAGGCCGAGCAGCGCCAGCCCGTGTCGTGAAAGCCGACGCAGGAAGAGGGTAGGGGTCATGGTTAACGGGCTCCTTCGTGGCGGGGATCCAGCCAGTCCTGCAGGATGTCGCTCAGCAGATTGACGGCGAGGAAGCAGACGGCGATCAACATCACCCCGGTCTGGATAGTGGGGTAGTCCTGGCCCGCAGCGGCGTTGTACAGCTGGGTGCCAATGCCGGGCCAGGCGAAAATCTTCTCGATAAAGATGACGCCGCTGAGCAGGTAGCCAATTTGCAGCCCGGTGATGCTGACAATCGGCGCCAGCAGGTTCCGTCCCAGGTGCCGCCACAGCAACAGCGCTGTGGGATAGCCCAGTGCCCGGTAGGTACGGATGTAGTCAGCATTCATGATGTCGATGACGCTGTGACGCACCTGACGGGCGAGAATCAGCATCGAGATCAGCGCCGTGGAGAGCGCGGGTAAAAACAGATGGTGCAGCAGGTCGCCCAGCCCGCGGTCGCCGCGCATGTCGTACATCCCCGAGACCGGGAACCAGCGCAGCTTCACGGCAAACAGCCAGATGAAAAACACCGCCAGCCAGAAAATAGGGATGTTATGGCCGAGCTGGACCAGCAGCATCACCAGGCGGTCGCGGCGGGTACCCTGCCACAGGCCGCACGTTACGCCTACCGCGACGCCGGGTATCAGGCATAACAGCACCGCCGCGCCGGTCAGAATCGCGGTATTGGCGAAGGCGCTGCTCAGCACTTCGATCACCGGTGCGCGCAGGGTTAGCGAGGTGCCCCAGTCGCCGCTGAACAGGTTCTTCAGCCACAGCAGGTACTGCACCGCCGCAGGCTTATCCAGCCCGTAAACGTGACGAATTTGCTCGATGGCCTCGCTGGAGAGCTGCCCGGCCAGCGCGTTGGCGATCGGGTCGCCGGGCACCAGCTTGGCAATCAGGAACACCAGCAGCGAGATCAGAAACAGCAGCGGCACGGCCTGCGCCAGGCGAAGCAGTATGATGCGAATCATGGTTTCAACCACACGCGGGTCAGGTCGTAGAAATTCTGCGCCGGGACGTTAAAGCCCTGGACGGCGGGCGACGAGGTAAACACGCGGTTCAGCTCAAGCAGCGGGACAAACGCCGCCTGCTGCTGGAACTGCTGGTTAACCTGATGCCACAACGTCAACGCTTTTTGCCGATCGGTGGTGACGCTGGCCTCGGCGATCAGCGGCTCGACGCCGGTAATGACCTTTTCGCCTTTGCCGCGGGACACCACGTAGTTTTTCCATGCCACGTTCAGCCACTGCGGGGTAATCAGCCCCCATTCCATGGTGAATAGCCCGGTGTCGTCGGCGAGGTTGGCCAGGTGCGAGCTGTAGGTAATCCATTCCTGTGACACCACCTTCACGGTAATGCCAACCTTGCTCAGATCGCGTTGGATCCACTCAATCACCGGTTGGTTTTGATCGTAAGTGATGATGGTGAAGCTCACTTCACCGGGCTGATACCCGGCGTCGGCCAGCAGTTTTTTCGCCCCTTCCGGGTCGTAGGTATAGTCTTTCTGCTCGGCGAGGAAGGCTTCATTAGAGCGGTTAAGAATGCTGTAGCTCGCCACCGCGTGGCCGTTAAGCAGTGACTTCACCAGCTCTTCACGGTTGATGGCTTTGATCACCGCCTGGCGCACGGCCAGCTGGCGGGTATATTTATTGGCAAAGTTCCAGCCGAGGAACAGCTGGTTAGCTTCGGTGCTGTCATGTACCGTGTAGCCGCTCTGCGAGAGCAAATCGACCGCGTCGGTCGGGGTCCGTGACAGGATATCCACCTGGCCGGACTGCAACGCGCTGACGCCGGTGCTGCCGTCGAGAATCGGGCGGAAGATCAGCCGTTCCATATACGGTTTTTTGCCCCACCAGTCGTCGTTGCGCACCAGTTCGGTACGGTCGTTGCGAACCCGCAGCACAAAGCGGTACGGTCCGGTCCCGGTTGGGTGTTCCGCCAGACCGTCCTGGCCCCATTTTTTCAACGCCGCCGGGCTGAAAATGCCGGAAACCCAGTTGCCCTGCGGCAAGAAACGCAGGAAGTCAGGGAAGGGCTGGTTGAAGGTGTAACGCACGGTAAGCGGGTCGATCACCTCAATCGCTTTCAGGTCGCGATAAACCTGGGCCATGGTGGCCTGTGAGCGGGCATCGAAGTATTCGAACTGTGGGTCGGTAAAGCGGCGCACGTTGAAGCGTACCGCTTCGGCGTCAAACGGCGTACCGTCGTGGAACTTAACCCCTTCACGCAGATGAAAGGTGTAGACGGTCGCGTTGTCGTTAACGTCCCAATGGGTCGCCAGGCCGGGAACGATTGGCGGGGTGCCCTTTGCCGCCGGAACCGAGAGATCTTCGGCCACCAGCGACTCATAAATATGTTTGTCTACCCGGTAAGTTTCATAAGAATACTGGCGGTTGGGATCGTAAATGGTCGGTTCCAGCGCCTGGCCAATAATTAACGTTTTGCCATAACGCGATTTCTCATCACCGTCTTCAGCAAAGGACAAACCGGGTAATCCTAATCCCATAAATAATGTGGTGGAAATGGCGGTGAGCTGTAATAGCTTACGGCGAGATAATGATATCCCGGATGAAAATTGATTGTTTTTCATAACGATGTCCGATTTGCGAATGCAGGTGTTTTTAATATGTGCCTGATTTTTTTATTGGGATCAGGTCAGACGGCGATACTAGCACCGGATAAAAAAGAGAATAAATACGCATTTGTGATTTTGTTTTCTGCTTTTCTTATTTGCGGTTTTTGGCTTTAGTTTGCCGGATTTATTCATTGTCGATAAAAATTGTTTTATTTAAGGTCAGTTCTTTTTATTTCGGTAAATAACATGCGCAATAACATTATTCTCAGTGGGTTTACGATGGCGGCGGTTTCCCACATTAACTACGGCATGTGGCGTGACCCACAGGACCAAAGTTATCGCTATACCGATATTGAATACTGGGTGGCGCTGGCAAAGCTGCTGGAAGATAACGGCTTTGACTGCCTGTTTATTGCCGATGCGCTGGGGTTGATTGATAGCTGGCAAGGCAGCCCGGCGGCATCACTGGCGCAGGGGATTCAGTCGCCGCTGATTGACCCGCTGCTGCTGGTTTCCGCCATGGCGGCGCAGACGCAGCGGCTGGGATTTGGGATCACGGTCTCCACCACCTATGAACAGCCTTATCTGCTGGCACGCAAATTTACCACCCTCGATCACCTGACCGGCGGGCGTATTGCCTGGAATGTGGTGACGTCACAGCTGGAGAGCGCGGCGCGCAATCTGGGGCTGGAAAAACAGATGGACCACGACGAGCGCTACGATCGCGCCGATGAGTTTCTGACCGTGAGCTATAAATTGTGGCAACACTCCTGGGAGCGTGCGGCGCTGAGGCGCGATAAGGCGGCGGGTATCTACAGCGACCCGCAGAAAGTGCATGCGGTCAACCATCGCGGACGCTGGTTTTCGGTGCCGGATGCCCATCTTTCTGAGCCCAGCCCGCAGCGCACGCCGGTGATTTTCCAGGCTGGCGGCTCGCCGCGCGGCATTGATTTTGCCGCGAAGCATGCTGAAGTGGTGTTTGTCGCCGGGCTGGACGCCAGCGGCGTGCGCCGACAGGTGGCGGCAATTAAGGCGCGGGCTGCGGCGTTGGGCCGCGCGCCGGGGGCGATTAAGTTTATCAGCGCGGTGACGGTGATTACCGGGGAAAGCGAACATGACGCGCAGGCGCGCTATGCTGAACGACGCGCCCGCTACGATTTGCAAGGGGCGCTGATTCACTACGGGGCCAGCACCGGGGTCGATCTCGCCGGTCATTCGCTGGATGCGCCGCTCGCCTGGCAGCAGACAAACTCTAACCGTTCGCTGCTGAAAATGGTGACCGGCGAAGACGGGCAACCGAGCCGCACACTGCGTGAAGTGTTTCATCCCGAACAGGGTCTGGGGCGGCAAAAGACGTTTGTCGGTAGCGGCGACAGCGTGGCCGCGCAGCTGGAGCAGTGGCTGGAGGAGAGCGACACCGACGGCATTAACCTGGCGCAATGGCTGTCGCCGGGCTGCTTTGAAGATTTCGCTCGCTGGGTGATACCCGCGCTAAAACAGCGGGGGCTGTTGGGCAATGCTGGCGAAGCCGCCACGTTGCGTCAGCGCTTATTCCCGGATGGCAGCGCCGAGCCCGCAGCCGATCATCCCGCGCAGATTAAATAGCGGAAATAAAGTTTCTTTATTTGAGTAATAAGTGGAAATGTTATTTCCGCTTATTACTCATGAGAATGTGAAGTCTATTTTATTTCGTAATATCTATTTCTGTTTCTTCGTTTTTATTGCGTCAGAACAAAAACGTTATATTCATCAGGCCTGTATGGTAGCGCCTCTTATTGAGTCTGTTTACCTATAAAATGATGAAGAATCTGCTGTTATTATTATCGTTTATTTTAATTTCTCCCTCATCTCTGGCGCTGAATTTTAACTCGACGGCGCTGCAGCTTCATTGCCCGACGCGCGGCCTGGTGGAGGTCACTCTCCATGTCTATGGTCATGTATCGGAACTGTGGCAGGGGCATTATGAAGTCGGCGCTGGCCACCGTCAGGATAACGGCGTCGAGGTGGTCAGCTTTAGCAATGGCGACAGGCTTATCCACCGCAGCCGTAGCGGCGAGTTTTTATATCGCTATGCGGGGAAGGGGACGCTACAGCGCTGCCAGAAGCTTTCCGAAAGCCCGCTCCATGCGCAGACGCTGGCCTATCACCATTAACGTTCGCCTGCCTGTAGGTTATCGTTCGCCCAGTGGATAAACGCTTTTTTCGCCAGCGCCGGGCTGAATAGCCAACCCTGTCCGGTCTGCACGCCGTGGGCGAGCAGCCAGTCGCGTTGCGCGGGAGTTTCAATCCCTTCGGCCACCATCGTCAGGTTGAGCGATTTTGCCATGTCGATGATATGGCCGGTCACGCGATTGTGTTCCAGGCTGTCGACGAAGGATTTATCGATCTTCAGCGTGTCGATGTCCAGATCCTGCAAGTAGCTGAGGCTTGAATAGCCGACGCCAAAATCATCAATACAAATGGTATGGCCCATTTCCCGGTAGGCCTGAATCACCGGGCACGCGGTTTTGGGAGTGATGAGTTCGCGCTCGGTAATTTCAATCGCAATCTGATTGGCGGCAACCTGCCACTGCGTGAGCAGTTTTTTAACGAGCGTCGGTAGAGGAGGTGAGCTGAGGTCGGCGGCGGAGAAATTAATCGCAATATGCTGTTGTGGATGCGCGGCCAGCCAGTTCCCGAGATCGTCAAATACCGTACGCACGATATATTCGGTCAGTTGATTAATAACGCCGGTTTGCTCGGCCAGCGGGATGAAAATATCCGGCGGTAGCCAGTGGCCGTCCGGCTGCTGCCAGCGGGCCAGCGCTTCGGCGCCGACGATGCGTCCGCTCTTCAGGTCGACCACCGGCTGATAGTGCACGCTGATCTCCTTCGTCCGTATGGCATCGAGAATGCGGTAATGGGATGAACGCAGGCGGCGCAGAAGACGCAGCATCAAAAATGCCGTGATGAGACTCAGGAGTATGCCCAACGGCACCCAAATCATCAGCTGGTGGCGCAAGCTGGATTCCATCGGCTGCAGGGAAGACCAGGTCAGTAAAATCGCCCCCACCGTTGGCAGAAGCTGCTGGTGGTAAACGATGCCGTCTTTTTCGATTGTCGGCTGAAAGACATGCAGATTTTTTTGCCAGAAGTCCGCGTCGACAGGCGCATTGCTGGTGATCACCTGATAACCTTTCGTACTGATCAACGCGGCATGAATGGGGTAGTGAGGGTGCGGCAAGACGTCGATCAGTGAATCGGGATCCACAATGGCGACGTACCGACCGTTGCTGACGGCGACCATTTTGTCGTCGGTTTGCAGGTCGTGACGCGACACCAGCCACACCTGATAACCGCCGGGGGCGGTAAATTCGGAGTCAGGGACTTTTTCGCCCAAACTATTGCCTAACAGGGCGCAGGGATGGACCGCGTTTTCAAGGAAAAACACGCTCTGCACGTATTGATGAATATAGGACATCTTTTGTAACTGACGCAGATGCGCCAGGCTACAGGTCTCGCCCCGGAAGCGGCTGACCTCTTCCAGCGCGGTACGCGTTTGATGCTTGACGCGCTCTGAACGCGCCATGACCCGTGCGGCGTAGTTGTTTAACTCCTGGTCAAAGAGTTCGTGGGCCTGGCGGTGGGCCAGCCACAGGCTGAGCGTAATGGGCAGAATGATTAGGATAATCAGCACGCCCGTGATTATGCTCACCAGACGCTGCGTGGTCATCATGAATTCCTGGTGCTCGAGCGGAGGTTATTAAGCGATTTATTCGCTGCTGAGTATATCGTTGGCAGGGGGTTCCAGACTATAACAATATAAAGATTATGCCTATCATTCTGCTGGATACCGATTTTGGCTCGAAGCGAAATACCCCTTCAGGATGAACTGAAGGGGCGTTTTTTATCCATTATGGCGCCATTTGTCCGCCGTTGACGTCCAGAATCTGCCCGGTGATATAGCCGCTGCAGGCGTGCGATGCGAAGAACAAGAACGCTGGCGCAACCTCCTCAGCGGTGCCAAAGCGGCCCATCGGAATACTGGCGGCGATTTTGGCCCGCAGTTCGTCGCTTTTCCCGTCATGGAACGCGGTATCGATGGTGCCCGGTGAGACGATATTGAAGCGGATACCGTCGACGGTAAATTCTTTCACCCAGTTACGGTGAATATCATGCAACCAGGCTTTCGACGCCGCGTAGACGCCCGCACCCACGCCGCCGCCCTCGCGCCCGGCGATGGAACCGGTGCTGATAACGCAGGTGGTTTCGCCTCGGGCTTTCGCCGCCGCGCGTAAATGCGGAATGGCAAAGCGGGTCATCATCAGCGCCGAGCGGGCGTTGAGATCCATCACCCGGTCGTAAAATTCATCGTCAATGGCTTCCAGGTTGGCTCGCCCTCCGAGACCGCCGGCGTTGTTAATCAACACGTCCAGGCCGCCGAAGCGTTCAACAAACGCGGCGACCAGGTGAGCGCATTCGTCCGAGCGGGTGACATCAGCCTGCAAGAATTCGACCTCGCCGCCATATTGACGCAGCAGACTTAACGTCTCTTCCAGCTCCGGCGGAACGTTATGGCTGTTGATGCCGACTTTGGCTCCCTGGCGGGCAAACGCCAGCGCGGCGGCCAGCCCCATCCCTGCGCTGGACCCGGTGATTAATACGCGCTTATTTTTCAGGTCGGTAAACATAGTTGCTCCCTTGTGTTGAAGAATCAGAAGAGGCGCTGCGCCAAAGAACGTAGCCGAACAAAATGATGGCGGCAGCGCTGAGCAGGAACAGCAGGCGTCCCCACAATGGATTAGGAATCAGGATCATCAGCAGCATGCACAGACCCATGGCGAGCGATATTTTGCCGATTTTGCTGCGCTGCAGGCGGTCGAAGCCATCCTGCTCGTGGTCGGCGTAGACCGGTGTTTCCATATTGCTGAAGAAGGTAGCGAGTACTGAAGCGCGCGCTTTACCCGGCTCGCGGTAAAACAGCGTCGACAGGCAGAAGAAGCCGCCGGTAAACACCAGGTGGCAGAAAATATTCCACACGGCGGAGAGATCTTTCAGTTCACGGTTGGTCAGCGTCAGCCCCAGCGTGTCGCTCACGTCTTTCACCGTGAGCCAGTGGGTAATGACGTAAGAAACAATCAGCCCAAAGACCACCGTCCCCCATGCGGACCAGTCCGGTGTTTTGCGGATAAACATGCCGAAGAACAGCGGCACGATAATCGGCGCGGAAGCCAGGGTCCCAACCTGAATCATCAGGTCAAACAGGCTCAGCTCTTGCAGCGATTGCATATACTGCGCGACCAGAATCACCAGCACGCCGTTGACGATGCACGCCGTCTGGCCGACGCGCAGCAGGTAGTGCTCGCTTTTGGGTTCATTGCGATTCACCACCGGCGTCCAGAAACTGCGCACGAAAATGCCCGAGTTGCGGTTAAGCGCGGTATCCATCGACGACATGGTGGCGGCAAACAGGCCGGCCATCAGCAGCCCGACGGTTCCCTCCGGCATGGCGCGTTCGGCGAACACCAGATAGGCCGCGTCGGTGGCGTTTTTCCCCAGTTCCGGGTGCGACTGCGCCATATCCGGGTAGAGAATGGCGGTGGCCCACGGCGGTATAAACCAAATCAGGGTGCCGAACAGCATCAGGAACAGGGCAAACAGCGCGGCTTTTTTGGCGTTGGCGCTGTCCTTGGCGTTCAGGTAGCGATAGGAATCCTGCAGGTTGTTGAAGCTTTGCAGTTGCTTCACAAAGAAGAAGGCGAAGCAGACTATCAGGATCAGAATATAGTGCGGGCCGGTGTCCGGGCCGGTAAAGAAGCCGGACGGGAAGTCGTTGACCATTTTGACCGGGCCGCCGACTTTAAACAGCGCCACCGCCGCGCACACCACCGAAATAATCGCCACAATCAGCGTTTGTACGAAGTCGCTGGCCACCACGCCCCAGGAGCCGCTCAGCAGGGAGATCAGCAGCACCACCAGACCGGTGATCCACAGCGTCAGCGTTAAGTCATACTTAAAGACCGCGCTGGCAAACACCGCCAGGCTGTTAAGCCATACGCCCGCGTTAAGGATGCTGAGCGGAATCAGGATCCAGGTAAAGAACTGCTCGTTTTTCGGGCCAAAGCGCTGGCTGATGGCCTGAGTGGGCGTATCGACCCGCAGCTGGCGGAAACGGGTGGCGAACCACCACCAGCCGACGATGTAACCAATGACGTTACCGGCAAAGACGCCGATGGCCGTAAAGCCGTAGCGATAGGCCTGACCGGCGGCGCCGGTGAAGGTCCAGGCGCTGAACTGCGCCATGAACGCCGTCGCGCCCACCATCCACCACAGCATCCTGCCGCCGCCGCGGAAGTAGTGGCTTGCCGACCCGGTACCCATTTTTTTGAACGCGTAGCTGATAGCAATCATCAGCACGAAGTACACCACCATCACAATAATGTTGATATCCATTATGTCCACACTCGCGAGTTGTATCAGGAGATGAAGTATTATTTGTCATTTAGTATGACTAATAAAATTGACGTGAGCTGATTTGCGATCCACTTCAATGTTTGGCGTTTTATCGAGTGTGACTTGTGATCTGTGTTGAGTAATTGAACAATTTGGCGTAAAAACGATCTTTATTAGTATGACTAAATGCGATATCAGGCTGTCGAATGATGGTTAAATATACGGAAAAAGCCGAGAAAATTGCGCTGGATGCGCTAATCGATCCCCCTGGCTATGTTACACTGAGCCATAATTCTTGTTCAGGTATGACAAAAGCATGAACTTCACGACGATTACGACGACACAGCGCGGCCTGGATGGCCTGATTGCCAGCGACATTGCCCGCAAGATTTTCTCCGGTCAGCTGCAGCCTGGCACCGTATTACCGGCCGAAGTTGAGCTGTGTGAACAGCTGGGAGTCAGCCGCACGGCGCTGCGCGAGGCGCTGAAACTAGTATCGTCTAAAGGCTTGCTGGAGTCGCGGCCGAAAACCGGTACCCGCGTTCGCGCCCGCACCGACTGGAATATTCTCGACGTACAGCTGCTGGAATGGCTGAGCGGCATGGAAGGCACGCTGGAAATGTACCAGCAGTTTCTTGAGTTCCGGCGGGTGATTGAGCCGCACGCGACCCGTCTGGCGGCGATAAATGCCACGCGCGAGCAGTGCATCGCGTTGTCACAGACCTGGGAAGAGATGTGCCGCATTGCGCAAAATTTTGACGCTGAACGGTGGGTGGATGCCGATACGCGTTTTCACCGCATCATTTTTATGTCGTCGGGTAACTGCTTCTATCAGCCGTTTGGCAACGTGCTGACCACGGTGTTCAAATGGTTTATCAGCCACTCCTCAAAAGAGGGCGGCATGTGTCTCAACGACCATGAGCGCATCTATAAAGCGATTATGGCGGGCGATGCGGAGGCGGCGTTCCAGGCGTCCCTCGGCATGATGGACGCCAGCAAACACCGCCTCTGATTACGCCACGCTGAACCCGCCGTGTCCGCGGCGGTTATCTACCGCTATCCGGCAGGGCTCGCCCTGGTGGAAAGCGATTAACACTACCGTCTGCGCCGCACTGTGTTCCTCAATCATCACTTCCCGTACGTTCCCCCGCGCCTGGCGCGAAACTTCCCGCGACTCGTCAAACTCGCCGTGGCACTCCAGCACGTTGGCAAACAGCGTGTTTTGCGCATGCGTTCGTAACAGCCACGCGGGCTCCTCGCGCAGGTTAAACGCCGGATCGCTGGCTCCAGTCCGGGCGATTATCAGCTCGCCGGGCTGTGGCATTGTGCTGGTCAGCGTGTAGAAGCTGTCGCCGTATAGCCAGCTCAACTGCGCCGCCTCTGCGGCGGGCACCGGGCCACAGGCGCAGCGCCAAAGGTGCTCATAGCCTTGCGAGGTGCCGAGCGGCGCTCGGGTAGGTTCCGCCTTCAGTTCACGGTTGCAGTGGATGATTTGCCCCAACGTGTGCAGGCAATAGTCATACTGATGGCGGCTATCGCTGTACAGCGCAAACAGATCGACCAGCAGCGGGCGCTCGCACTGCGGCAGCGTGAGCAACAGGACCGTGCGCTGTTGGTTAACCCCCGGCCAGTAGTCGTCGGCAAAGGCGCTCATCCCCTGATATGGGCCGCTGCCGGTAAAGAAATGGGTATTTCCGTAACGCGCCGCCGCCCGTTCTTTGTCCCCCTGATTCTGGCAGCCTTCATCCACCACCACGGTGTTGTGGGCCACGGTTTTCTTGGCGTAGCCGTTATTTTCCGCCACGTAGCGACCGCCGAATTTAGGTTCGACGTTAACCCAGCGGGCGAAGCCGTAGTCCTGAAGGATTTCGTGCCCACCGGTAAAGTAGCTGAGGTGCAGACCGTCAAAATGGCCGTGGTTCAGGGCGCTGTGCATACCGGCGATATTGCCATGCCCGCCCCACCAAAGCAGCGCCATACTCTCCGATTCTCCGTCAGGCTGAGCGCGCAGAATACCGCCTGCGCCGCGATCGCCTGCCACGCCGTCGCGCACCAACTGCGAACGGCGGACCGTGACTTCACCCGGTGCTTGCGCATCTTCGCTGAGCAATAGCGCCCCCCGGCACGGCCAGCATGCCTGCTGATAGTGGGCGATAGCCGAAAGCTGCGGCGATGGGCCGTAGTGCTGGCGACACAGGCTGACCGCCATCAGCGCGCCTTCGTCGCGCAGATTCATGGTTTTCGAGGCATCGTTCAGTGCTGGCAGAGTGCCGTCCGGGAACGCCATATCGAACAGCGTGACGCAGGCGCGCTGGATTAAACGATCGCCGTAGGACCAGATTTCCCGTTCCGGCTGGCAGCGGTCAAGCGCCGCGGCAAGTAGCAGCATGGGGCGCAGCGCGAAACGCTGGTAGTAAAGCCCTTCGATATAGTAGCCGTCGACAGAAAACAGCTGGTTAAGCTGGGCGTAAAATCCGCCGCTGACGTCATCGCGCAGCTTACCGTGCAGGGCGATCTCCACCCACTCGGGATGGTCGGTAGCCAGGCCGCACAGCGCGATGGCGGCCACCGACCACATGCCATGGTTGTGGACGATATCGAAGGTGTCCCGGTGGACGGTAATGGCCTCACGCACCATCAGGCACAGCAAGTTTTCTTCAATATGCGCGCGGTCTGTGTCGCTAGCCGAACCTTTCACGCAGGCCCACGCTCCGGCGGCGTAAAGTAAAAACATATCTTCGTTGAGCGTCTGGTGGAATAGCCTGCCCGGCGGATTGCTGTCGCGGCTGGTGGCGCTGCCCAGCGTCGGGTAGACGTCGGCATAGCCGCGCAGCAGCGCGAGCAGGGCGTCGCGGTAGCGGACGTCGCCGCTCAGCAGCCAGTGGAGCCCGGCGAGATCCATCATCTGATAATTGTATTTATGCCGGGCATGTTCCGGGCCGCCGCCTTCGCCGTGGCCGGGGATCCACTGCGGGCGAGCCAGCCAGGCTTCCAGCTGCTGGCGCTGGTGGCGCAGCGTGATGCCGGGCTGCGTATCGTGCGTGAAACACGCCCGCAGCGCCGTAATATCAGAAGGGGAGAGGAAAAGGGAGCGGTCGAGGATCATCAAGCATCTCCAGGTCATGTTCATTAGTATGACTATTTGATGCAAAAAATAAACCTATCACCTCATTAACAGCCAGCGCTATGGCTTTAAGTTGCATGTGAGGTCACAAAATAAACATTATTTGTCATACTATAGATGCTATCAGCTCTGAGCCGCAGAAT
Source organism: Kluyvera sp. (assembly GCF_965301105.1). NCBI lineage: Bacteria > Pseudomonadati > Pseudomonadota > Gammaproteobacteria > Enterobacterales > Enterobacteriaceae > Kluyvera > Kluyvera sp. The sequence goes on along the minus strand of NZ_CBDKZX010000003.1, from coordinate 12,464 downwards.
GCTCAAGCGAAGGTCAGCGACTCGCTGATAATGCGGTTTTTACCATTTCGCTTGGCTTCGTAAAGCCGTTTATCCGCCAGCACCAGCGCCTCTTCTACGCGCATATCGTCTTTAGTGGCAATGCCGCCGCTGAAGGTAACGCGCAGGTTCGTCTCGCGAAAGTGTCGCTGCTCGCAGGTTTCACGCCAGCGTTCCAGAAACGCCAACGCGTCGTGCTGCGTCATCCCGTGAAACAGGGCGACAATCTCCTCGCCGCCGTAGCGGTAGAGGGTGATGTTATCCATTCCGCGCAGACGCAGCCCGATATCCGCTACCGTCCTGAGGACCATATCGCCAACCGCGTGGCCGTAAGTATCGTTGATGGTCTTAAAGTTATCGATATCGATCATGGCGATGCACAGATCGTTGGTCTGTTGAAGAAATTCAATATCGTTATCAAAAGCCCGGCGGTTCTTGAGCTCGGTGAGACCATCGGTCAGCGCTTCGTTTTTAATCATTTCTTGCTGCACGGTGGTATTGTGGATCTCTTCATACAGCATCTCTTCCGCAGCTTTAAGTTCGATGGCGCCGTTGCGAATACCGTTCGCGATGCTGATATAGAGGCCGTTGAGAGAAGAGCGCACCATCCACCAGCAGACAAACAGCGCCAGCAGGCCGAAGGCCAGACAGTAGATAACGTTCAGGCTGTGGGTGAAGACCTGCGAGATTAAATCGCTATTGCGTACTTCATGGACCAGAAACCACGTGGTGTCGCCCACCGCGCTGCAGAAATACCACCTTTCGCTGTCAGGCAGATAGAAAAAGGGCGTCTGTTTATTGAGTCGGGGGGCGACGTTGGCCAGCGTCTGGGGATTCACCGCCTCTCTTTCATTGGTTATCTGCTGGCCTTCGTTATCCATGATCCACTTGCGCCCAGGCAGGGTGGAGTAGGCGGCGTTCAGGATATCCATGCTGGGTTCCTGGTTAAGCCGGATGGCCAGCACGCCAAGCTTTTCGCCGTCTACGTTGTTGATCAGCGATTTGGAGAGCGTGAGGGTGCTGACGGCATCATCAAAGATATCCCGACTACGGGTATAGTGCGTATTGCCTCCGTCATCGCGAATGGCCGCCATATACCAGATCTTGTGGCGCGGGTCGGTGTCTTCCTCGGTTTTGTCGTTGAGCTCAACGTTGGGCAGACGGATAAAGCCCCCTTGCTGGTCGGCGTAGACCAAGGTACGGGCGTCGGGCATGGTGCTAAAGCGCTCAAACAGCCAGTGACGGAGCTCGCCGTCGTCATTCTTCTTATCTTGTTTGATGCTGATAAACTGCTCGATGGTTTCATCGAGCATGATGTCGTAGTCGTGAAGGTACTTTGCGGTGTAAGCGGCCAGATTCTGCACGTCGCGCATGTTTTGCCGTTGATAGCTGCTTTTGACGTCGTGCCACTGCACCGCCAGCACTGCGATGCAGGCGAGGGTGAAAATAATGGCCGTTTTCAGAAAACAGATATTTAACGGGCGGCGGAAATTCAGGTTCCGAATCACAGCTTTCTCCAGAAGCAAAAAATCAATAAATCCATTCACGCAAGAATGATTTTTTGGGTATGACGGTAGTAAATAACCACTGAAAATTATTATTTTCCCGATGTAAATACGCTACGCACACTCACTCGATTTACTGCCTTTAATTAAAGGCTGCGAATGTTACAACCTGTAAATACCATTGTCAAAGGCGATTGAACTAATTCATATTGATCGTTGAAACCGATCGTCACAGGTATTAGCAATAAGCCAGATGACAACGATCGATATCCCTTTATTGATTGGCGAAAACGATCTGTTGTTATCATTTTATATGGATTAATTTCCTTTTAAAACAATGTGGTTGTGGTCATTTACTCTAATAAAAATATGATCGTAAGTGATGGCTTAGGCTATGTGTAATAACTTTTTTGGGAACGTTAATGCTATTGTGTAATAATGTTTCGGATATTTACATTTGTTTGATGGAGAGTAATTTTCGGGGAGGTATTTTTTCGCGGCGATGGGAAATAAATCTTCTTTCCTTGCGGAAATAATATTTCCTGAAAGGTGGCGGCAGATTTCTGATGCTGAAGGGTGAGAGGAGTAAATATAACGGGGAAAAATTATTTCTCATCCTGAGGGATATTAAGCGCTCGCCGTGCAGAGACCTTCCCGGCCTGGGAAGGTCTCTATTGTCTATTACATTCCGGAGAAGACGTTCATGATCACGCCGCCGCTGATAATCAACAGCATGGCGAAAATCGCGGGTAGATCGGGCTTCTGCTTATAGAGAATCATCGAGAAGATGGTGACGCCCACGATGCCAAAACCGCACCACAGTGAGTAGGCCACGCCAACGGGGATGGTGCTCATGGCGCGGGTCAGGGCGAAATAGCACAGCGCGTAAGCGCAAACCACCAGCACTGATGGCCCCAGTTTACTAAAGCCGTTGGTTTTTTTGATCATCGAGGTGCCGGTGATTTCGGAGCCGATAGACAGCGCCAGCCATAAAAATCCGAGATTAAACATGAGCGATTCCTTCTGCGTTAGTTGGCGATTTTGTTATCAAGGGTGGAAACCGGCGTCGGCGGCGTCTCTTCCGCTTCCTCATGACCCATTTTCGAGAACAGGTTCATGATGACAATGCCGCTGGCAATCACCGCCATGCCGATGATGGCGGCGGTATCCGGATGCTGACCATAGAAGGCCATGCCCAGCGTTGAGACCACCAGGATGCCGGTTCCCGACCAGGTGGCGTAGGCCAGACCGACCGGAATATCTTTCACCGCGCGGGAGAGCGAGTAGTAGCAGATGCAGTAAAGCACCACGATCAGCGCCAGCAGCAGGGTTTTGGTCATCCCTTCGCTGGAGTCGAACATTTTAAGCGTTGAGGTGGCCGAGGTTTCCGACAAGATAACCAACAGCATCCATAGCCAGCATTTTGTTTTCGAAGACATATCTACACTCCAGGGTGTGTTATCGAGGTAAGGTTATTTTTTTCTGTGCTTTTAAAAAATCGACGGCGGCATCGGTCAACACGGCGTCGGGTGACTCGGCCAGCGCCGGATTATTGACGATATCTGTGACAGTCAGATAACGCCGTGGGCTTTCACTGACGGCTGGCGGCCTGGCGTTCGCGGTCAGCCTGTCCAGTAGTTCGTTCAGCGTACCCAGGGTGATGCCACTGGCCGTCAGGCGTTCCAGCGTTGCGCTCATTTGCGCCGCGTAGCCGGGCTGCGCGACGCCGCGTAGCGCGTTTAGCTCGCTGTGCGGGTCGCAAAGATAGCGCGGCGCCAGCACCGGAATGCCTGCCAGTAGCGCATCGTGTACCCTTTGCGCTACCGGGCTTTGCAGCGTGCCGTTCAGCAGATCCGCCGCCAGCGGATAATCGAGAAACGGTAGCAGCAGCGCCTTGTAGGGGGCGGGCGGTAACGCACGGTGCCAGATCTCCGCGGGTTGCACATCGCCAAGCGCCTGCCAGCGTTCAGCATCCCGCAGCTCGCCGCTTAACGCCAGATGCAGCCGCTCGCCGCAGCACGCCAGGCGTTGGCAAATCTCGTGGCGATACCCCTCCGCCGCGGTCACCATCACCAGCACGGGAGGCTGCAGGCGCTGGAGGATTTGCGTCACCAGACGGTCGATCTGTTGCTCGGTCATCATGGCCTCCGTTAGCCTATCAGCGCCACCTGCTCGCCGTTTTTCAGCCCGGCGGCGTTGGCCTCTTCGGTATCGATGTGGAATTCGAGGGCGAAATCTTCGCGCACCCGCACCACCACTTCATCAAACGTTAGCCGACGCTCGCCGTGGCTGCACACGCTCACCTTCTGGCCATTGCTGACGTTTAGCTGACGGGCATCCTGCGGCGACATATGAATGTGTCGCCAGGCGCAGATCACCTGCGAGTGCAGTTCAACGTGGCCTTTCGGGCCAATCAGCAGCGCGCTGCCGGCATTCTCCAGCTGGCCGGATTCGCGCACCGGCGCTTTGATGCCCAGCGCGAAACAGTCGGCGCGCGACACTTCCAGCTGCGTGGTAGGTCGGGTTGGGCCGAGCACGCGCACGTTGCTGAGCGAGCCTTTCGGGCCGACGATGGTCACGCACTCTTCGGCGGCAAACTGTCCCGGCTGGCGCAGCGGCTTAAACGGCGTCAAGGTATAGCCCTTGCCGAACAGCGCTTCGACGTCCTGCTGCGACAGATGCACGTGGCGGTTAGAGATGCCGACCGGAATGACGGGCGTAGACTCGGTCAGCCGGGCGGCGATTTTTTCCTGTAGCAGGGCGTCAATCATGCCTTCTTCCCTTTCTTATTGGCAGCGTGTTTCTCATCGGCGTTCGGCGCGGGCACCAGCGGCTGCGGCTCAACGGCGGGAGCCTCGATTGCCGGTTCAGTGACCACGGTGGTTGGCGCGGCGGCGCGCGACGGGTGGCCCTTCAGGTTGCTGAGCGCCTCCACCACGCAGCGTTCCGGACGGGCAATCACCAGCGATGTGACCTGCGGATCGCTGATTTTTGCCACCGCAACGCCGCGCTCGACGGCGGTATGAATCGCGCTGATTTCGCCTTCAAAGCAGACGCTCACCAGCCCTGAACCCACCTTGCGATAGCCAATACAGGCCACGCCCGCGGCTTTACAGGCGGCGTCGACGGCCTGAACGGCGGCGACTAATCCTCGTGTTTCAATGACGCCTAAACTTTTCATTATCGGCTCCTTTAATGACGAACTAAGCGAATATCAAACTTAAACTGGGCGAAAAAGGCTTCAAGCTTGTTCAGCTCTTCCACGCTGTAGGTCGGGTCCTCAAGAATCGGGTAGGGCATCTCCAGACGTTCGTACTTTTTGCGCCCCAGCTGGTGGTACGGCAGCATATCGATACGGCGAATATTGCCGCGTTTCGCCAGCTTCTGGACGTAATCAATCGCCCCGGTAATGGCTTCCCATGAATCGTTGTAGCCGCGCACCAGCGGCATGCGCACAATCACGTTCGCGCCGGAATCAACCAGCCACTCCAGGTTGCGGCGTACGCCTTCGTTACCGATGCCGAACAGCGTTTTGTGGTGATCGCTGTCGATCTGTTTGATGTCGAACAAGAAGGTATCGGTGACCGGCGCCAGCTTCTGGTAGTTGGCCAGCGGCGTAGTGCCCTGCGTCTCGACGGCGGTGTTGATCATCATCTTCTTGCATTCACTGAACAGGGCCACGGCAAAGTCGGTTTGCAGGCTCATTTCGCCGCCGCCGATGGTGACGCCGCCGCCGGAAGAGACGTAAAAGTCATAGTCCTGCATGATGATGTCCATCAGCTCGCTGACGGTGACGTCTTTGCCCATAATATCCAGCGCGTTCTGGGTGCAGATCTCCTCGCACTTACGGCAGCCAATGCAGTCTTTATTGCGGTTGACGAAGTGTTTCATCGCGCCGTTTTCTTCGGCGCGGTAGTGAATGCCCGCCGGGCAGACGTTGACGCAGTCGCCGCAGTTAATGCATTTATCCTGCGAGAACATCACCTGGAACTGGCTGCTCAACCCTTCCGGGTTGGCGCACCACGGGCAGCGAATATTGCAGCCTTTGAAAAACACCAGCGTGCGGATGCCGTCGCCATCGTAGATGGAATATTTCTGGATGTTGAAAATACGCCCGGTTAATTCTGTCTTTGCTATCACGCTTGCCTCCTGAAACGTCGGACTTCCTTGTCCACAGCGGTCCGTCTTATCAGAACTTCTCAATCACCGTACGGCTGATGATCTCGTCCTGAACTTCCTTACATAATTCAACGAAATAGGCGCTATAACCCGCTACGCGGACGATCAGGTCGCGGTATTTCTCCGGCTCCTGCTGCGCTTTTTTCAGCACTTCGTTATCGACGTAGCTGAACTGCATCTGACCGTTGCCGAGAATCGACGCGGTGCGCAGCAGCGTAATCAGGCCGTGGCGACCTTCCGGGGTATCCAGCAGCCCTTTGAGGAACTTGAAGTTGTGCACCATGCCGATGTTCATGGTTTCCACGTTCATCTTGCTCACCGACTTGATGATCGCCGTCGGACCTTGCTTATCCGCGCCCTGGGTTGGGCTGATGCCATCAGAGAGCGGCATCCACGCCAGACGGCCGTTCGGCGTGGCGTTGGTCAGCTCACCGATTGGCGTGTTGTTGGAGATAGACAGGGTGCCGTGGCTCAGGGTGGAGTAGAGCATTTTGTACTTGCGGCACTCGCGCTCGGTCCATTCGGTGATATCCAGCGCGTACTGGTCAACGTAGTTGTCATCGTTGCCGTATTTCGGCGCGTTCAGGCAGTCGCGGCGCAGCGCTTCAAAGCCTTCAAAGTTCGCCAGCATCGCATCGCGCATCTGCTCGAGGGTATATTTTTTATCCTCGTACACCAGTTTGCGAATTGCGGCCATCGAGTCGACGTAGGTGGCCAGACCGGAGAAAATCAGCCCCGGACCGTGGTTGATCATCGCGCCGCCAGCGGAGACGTCTTTGCCTTTTTCCATGCAGCCTTCCACCAGCAGCGACATCAGCGGTTTTGGCGCCACGTCGCGGTGGACGCGCTGGCTGATCACCGTACCGATGGCCGACAGGCGGACGATATGGGCGATCTGTTTTTTCACTGCCGCGTCAAATTCTTCGAAGGTGTGCAGGTCGCGCAGGTCGCCGGTATCCAGCCCCTGATAGCTATCAAACAGCACCATACGGCCACGGTTGAGCACGAACTCGATGGCAATCGGCCACTGGGTGTAGCCGGTGGAGGTCCACTGGTAGATGCGGCCGGATTTCTGCGGTTCCACGCAGCCCATCAGGCAGTAGTCGCGGGCGTCTTCGAAATCGAAGCCTTTGCGCAGCATCATCTTGATGTGGGAGTCATCGAAGTGACAGGCCGGGAAGCCCATGCCCGCTTTCACCACGTCGACGATTTTTTCCATGTACTTCTGCGGCGACTGGTTGTGAATACGGCAGGCCAGCGACGGCTGGTATACCTTCACGAAGCGCACGGCATCCATAATCAGGTAGGTCAGATCGTTACAGGCATCGCCGCCGGAACGCTTCTGGCCGCCGACGGTCAGGTTGATAAACGGCTGGTAGCCAGCGAAATATTTCGCGCCCAGCTCACTGGACATCCACATCAGCTCGGCGCACTTGATGATAAACGCCTGCATCAGCTCCAGTGCGGTTTCGTGGGTCAGGCGGCCTTCACGGATATCGGCTTCAAACATCGGGTAGCAGTACTGGTCAACGCGACCCAGCGACAGGCCGGTCTGGTTTTCTTCAATCTCAAACAACGATTCCACCGTCCAGATGCTTTGCAGCGCTTCCTGCAAGGTTTTCGGCGGATTGGCCGGGACGTTCTGGTTCACTTCGGCGATGGTCAGCAGCTCGGCGCGACGCTGAGGATTTTGCTCCAGCGCGGCCAGTTCGCGAGCGCGGGCGGCGATACGGTGGGCGTAGTTAACTACCCCTTCGCAGGTTTCAATCGCCGCTTTGTAGTAGTAAATACGGTCGATATCTTCCGGGTTTTCCATGCTCAGGCTGGCGAGCTGCGCCTCGGCATCCGCTTTAATGCCGTTCATGCCTTTGGTGAACAGCAGCACGTCATAGCCCGGACAGGTGTCGCCGCCGCCGTTGATCTGGTGGTAGGAGAGGTCGCTGACGAAGGTCTCGCCGCTGAACGCCCAGACGCCCGCTTCGCGGTACTGTGCTTCGCAGATCTCATCCAGCGAGCGGCCTTCCCAGAACGGGACGATCTCTTCGCGGATGGTTTTCTTGTCTTCTTCGCTGATCTCAAATGGATCCTGCGGGCGCGTGCTCATGGTATCGAGCTCGTCGCGCACCCAGCGCCAGGCGATATCCGGGGAGAAGGCGCCCGCACGCGGCTTGCCGCACGGATGGCCGACGATCAGCTCGTCGTCCTGAATCAGAATCGGCGCGGTTTCGCAGGCGTGGCGGAAGGCTTTGGCGCGCAGCAGAATGGTCGGCATGCCTGGATTGGCTTTCACCACTTCGGTAAAGGCCAGCGCGCGGTAGATAGAGACGCTCGGACGCACGGTCAGGTAGTGGTTGCGCAGGCGCTGCATGCGCGGAGTCAGGCCTTCCGTGGTGGGAGTTTCGCTTGCGGCGGCGAACGGCACGGCGGCGACTTTCTGCTCGCCGCTGAACAGACGCACCGGAAGGCGCAGGGCGCTGAGGTTTTGCTGCGCGCTGAGGAACATGGCGGAAAGTTCGTTGATACCCGCGTTTTCAAGGCTCGCGCCGTGGAGCAGGGCATCGAACATCGGGTAGCCGTCGATAGCGCTGGCGGCGCGGACTTCGCTCAGCTCTGCCAGTTTAAACCACAGGCATTCGACGATCTCATAGGCTTGTGCTTCATTCAGCGTGCCGTTGGCGATGTCGTGCTGGTAGTACGGCAGCAGCGCTTTGTCTGCGCCTTCCGGGTTGACCGCGTAGCTGCCGTTATCCAGCTGGAGCGCCAGCTGGAACAGGTAAAATGCCTGGCAGGCTTCTTTGAAGCTGCGCGCCGGGTGGGCTGGAACATGGTGCAAAATAGCGGCGCTGTCGAGCAGTTCGGCCTTACGGTAGGCGTTGGTCTCTGCGGCGGCGAGCTGTTCCGCGCTGTTGGCCAGGTTCTGCGCCAGCGCCATCAGCGCGTCGCAGGCGTAAATGGCCGCGCGACAGCCGTTCACTTCATCCATGCCGCTGCGGCTGACCGCGCTGCCGAGCGTACGGGTCTTTTCTTCCAACTGGTGTTTAATCGCCAGCACGCCTTTCTCTACCACCAGCTTGTAATCCGGGGAGTCGAGATCGCTGTTCAGATTCAGAAACTGGAAGACGGATGGGCGGCGCGCGGCGTTTTCGTCGTGGAAAATCGCCCCGTGCGGCTTGCGGGTCTGGTTGCCGACGATCAGCTCATCGGCGCTGATGGTCAGCGGCAGCTGGCGCATCAGTTCATAGAAACGGCGCGCCGGTTTAACGGCAGCGGGAACGCCGGCAATATCGCCGTCCAGGCCGCTCAGAATGGCGGCGTGTTCGGTGCACAGGGTGCTGGCGTGTGCCTGTAAACGTTCAGCCAGCACTTTGACGCGCGGCGTTAAGCTATAGTGTGCCATAGGTAAGATTCTCCAGTTCTTGTTCTCAGCGGCAGTGGGCGGCGCTGCCGCTCCATGCCTGGCGATAGAGTTCGGTTAAAGCCTGGGCGTCCGGCGCGCGTGGGTTGGTCGGGGTGCAGCTATCGCGCAGCGCCTGGCCGACCATTTCCGCCAGTCGGCGCTCAAAATCGGCGGCATCAATGCCGGTTTGCTGTATTCCCGTCGGCATCGTCATTTCTTCTTTCAGCGCCGCAATAGCGACCAGCAGGCTGTTGACCCCCTGGCGAGTCGTGGCTGCGGGCAGATCCAGCAGGTGAGCCAGCCGGGCATATTTATGGGCGGCGGCGGTGTCGCACTGACCCTGATAGTCCGCATTCCATGCCACTACGCTCCCCATCAACAGGGCGTTGGCGCGGCCATGCGGTACGCGGAATACGCCGCCGAGCGCATGCGCCAGGCTGTGGGTGATGCCCAGCGAGGCATTGGTAAACGCCATGCCAGCCATGCAGGAGGCGTTGTGCATTTTTTCTCGCGCCAGCAGATCGTGTCCGTTGCGCCAACAGGTGGGCAGATAGCGGAACACCTGCTGCACCACTTTCTCGGCCAGCGCGTCGGAAAAGTCGCTGGCGGCGGTGGAGACGTAGGCCTCCAGCGCGTGGCACAGGACATCCATACCAGTATCGGCGGTGATGGCGGGCGGTACCGAGGCGACCAGCGACGGGTCAAGAATGGCGATATCCGGCAGCAGCGACGGGTCAACCAGCACCAGTTTTTCGGCATGGGCCTTGACCACCGAAAAACTGGTCACTTCCGAGCCGGTGCCGCTGGTGGTGGGGATCGCCACAAACTGCGGGCGTTCAAGTCCTGCCTCCGGACGGGTCTGCGCCAGAGCGAAAATAACCGCCTTGGCGGCGTCAATCACGGAGCCGCCGCCCAACGCGATGACCAGATCCGGCGCGCAACTGTCCATGCGCTTCATCCCGCGCACCACGGTGGCGATATCCGGGTCGGCCACCACATCGTCCCAGACCTGCATCTCGATACCGCGCTGGCGCAGGATGTCGGTCACCCGGGAGGCGAGGCCAAATTTCACCATCGCCTGGTCGGTGACCAGCAGCGCACGCTGAGCGGGCACGTCGTTCAGGGCGGCAAGCGCGTCCTGACCAAAACGGATCCGGGGTTTCAGCAAAAATTCACTCATTGGGTTATTCACTCCTTACGCGTCCCGAAAGACGTTCTCGACAATGGCAACCACCGACATCGCCTTGTAACGGTCCTTGTTAAGCGCGAAATACTCTTCCGCCAGCACAATGTCGTGCATGCCTGCGCCGACGCTGTCGACGGCAACCCAGGTGCGGTTCTTCATCGGCTGCTGATCGTCGTCCAGTTGGGTTATCAGCAGCAGGTTGCTGCCGCGTAGCTCATCGCATTTCTGCGTGGCGACGACATGTCCGGTTACCTTTGCGAGAATCATCGTTTTTATCGCCTTATATCAATGCGTTACTTGCCTAAGCGCTCAAGCACCTGGCGGATGACGCGTTCCACGTTTTGCTCGCTTATCTCGCCTTCCTGCTCTGTCGTCGCGCTGGCGAAGCGGTTATCGCTTGCGCTAGCGGCGGCAGGGGAAGGGGAGGTGAAGCGCGCGTCGTCGAGGATGCTGCGGCGCGGGTCGACCGACTGGCTGACGATAGTCGGCTGTGGCTCGACGCGGCTACCCGGTGCGCGCAACTCGTCAATGGAGCGCACGCCGTAGCCGACTTTGCGGATGTTCAGCAGGTTCATCGGCCCGACGTTATCGGAGCTGGAACCGCCGCCGACCGCACCGCAGCCCAGCGTCAACGCGGGAGAGATGTTGGTGGTCGCGCCAATGCCGCCGAGGGCCGCGGGGGTGTTGATCAGAATGCGGTTAACCGGTTTTTCGAGGCAGAACTGGCGAATCACGTCCTGGTTACGGGTGTGGATCACCAGCGTGTGGCCGAGGCCTTCGTTGGTCAGCAGTTCCATCACGCGGTTGCAGGCCGCTTTCCAGTCCTCTTCCACGTACAGGCCGAGTACCGGACACAGTTTTTCTCGGGAGTAGGGGTTGGTGTGTGAAACGGTAGTCTGCTCGGCGATCAGCACGCGGGTGCTGGCCGGGACGCAGAAGCCCGCCATCTGGCTTAAATAGAGCGCCGTTTTGCCGACCACTTTCGGGTTGATCGTGCCGTTCGGACGCAGCAGCAGGGCCGCCATTTTCGCCGCTTCGCCTTCGTTCATAAAGTACGCGCCCTGGGCTTCCAGTTCGCGATGAACCTCGTCGTAAATGCAACGTTCGACGATGATCGACTGTTCGGAGGCGCAAATAACGCCGTTATCGAAGGTTTTGCTGGTGATGATATCTTTCACCGCGTGGTGGATATCGGCGCTGCGCTCGATAAACGCCGGGCCGTTACCCGGGCCGCCGCTGATGGTTGGCGTGCCGGAGGCGTAGGCGGCGCGCACCATCCCTTCACCGCCGGTCGCCAGAATCAGCGACACCTCTTTGCTGTGCATCAGCTCTGAGGTGGCTTCCAGCGTCAGTTCAGTGATGCCGTCGACGATCCCCGCCGGTGCGCCCGCCGCTTCGGCCGCGCGTTTGACAATCTCGATGGCCTTCCAGCTGCACTGACGCGCACCCGGATGCGGCGAGAAAATAATCGCATTACCGGCTTTCAGGGCAATCAGCGTCTTGTAGATAACCGTCGAGGTAGGGTTGGTGGAAGGCACCAGCGCGCAAATAACGCCGAGCGGCACGCCCACGTCCATCACTTTTTTCTGTTGATCGTCATGAATGATGCCGACGGTCTTCATATCTTTGATGGCGTCGTAAACGCGCAGCGAGGCAAAACGGTTCTTCAGGACTTTATCCTGCCAGTTGCCGAAGCCGGTCTCTTCCGCGGCCATTTTCGCCAGCGCTTCGGCATGGTGCGCCGCTTCCTGGGCCACGTTTTTCACGATGGCGTCGATTTGCTGCTGTGAAAAGGTGGCCATCACGGCTTGTGCCTTTTTGGCGTTGCGCACCAGTTCTCGCGCGTTCTGGCGAGAGAGCAAATCGGTATCCAGTTCAATCATGAGTCTATCCTTCATCAGACTAAAAGAGTGCAGACGGGGCGTGCCCTGTCAGGTCATGCTTTATGCTGCGACGCGATTTTTTCGATATCGTTATGCGGACGCGCAATCACGCGGGAAGTGACCACTTCACCGATGCGTTTTGCCGCTTCCACGCCGGAATCCACCGCCGCGTTGACCGCGCCGACGTCGCCTTTCACCATCGCGGTGACCAGCCCGGAGCCGACGTTTTCATAGCCAATCAGCTCAACGTTGGCGGCTTTACACATCGCATCTGCCGCTTCAATGCAGGCCACCAG